>CAXTGN010000292.1:4485-6621 GCA_964243455.1 uncultured Acidobacteriaceae bacterium | reverse complement strand
CTCAAATTGAGTTCCTGGCTTAGGCCTCGCCATTGCCTTCTTTGCGCCCCCATGTTGTTCCTCGCGCAACCTGTCTTGAGCCAGAGCCTCGCACCAACCATTCAGGCAGAGTTCCCCGCACTTGTAGATACCTACAAAGATCTCCATGCGCATCCCGAACTCTCGCACAACGAAGCCCGCACCTCCGCCATCCTCGCCAAGGCACTTCGGGCCGACGGTTACGCGGTTACAGAGCACATAGGCCGCTACCCGGACGGCTCGCAGGCGTACGGCGTGGTGGGCCTCCTGAAGAACGGCCCCGGGCCAACGCTTCTCGTTCGTGCCGACATGGACGCGCTGCCGATCGTCGAGGAGACCGGCGTTCCGTATGCCAGCAAGGTCCTCACCAAGAACACATCCGGCCAGGATGTCGGCGTCATGCACGCCTGCGGCCATGACGTGCACACGGCCGTGATGATCGGCACCGCGCATGCGCTCGCTGCTTCCAAAGCACAATGGCACGGAACGCTGATGCTCGTCGGACAGCCCTCCGAGGAAACCATCGACGGCGCCAAGGCCATGCTCGCCGGGCATCTATACGAGCGCTTCGGGCGGCCTGACAAGATCATCGGTCTTCACGACACCAACATGCTTCCTGCCGGCAAGATCGGCATTGTGCTTGGACCCACCCTGGCCAGTTCTACCTCCGTGGATGTCCTGATTCACGGCATTGGCGGTCATGGCTCCGCACCGCAGCTGGGCCGCGACCCCGTGACCCTCGCCGCGCTCTACATCACGCAATTGCAAACCATCGTCAGCCGTGAAGAAGACCCGCAGGACCCCACCGTCGTCACTGTCGGCGACATCCACGGCGGAACCAAGCGCAACATCATTCCCGATGAGGTGAAACTAGAACTCACCACACGTGCCTTCTCCGACAAGAGCCGTCAGGTGGTCATTGACGGTTTGAAGTCCATCGCCGCTGGTCTCACAACCGCTTACAATCTGCCGCCCGACAAAGCCGCGCAGGTCAACGTGCTTGAGAACGAGTCCACCCCGGTCATGTACAACGATCCGTCGCTCATGGAGCAGCTTCGCCCTGTGCTCGCCAAGGCAGTCGGCACCGATAATGTGGTGCCGCAACAGAAGATCATGGGCAGCGAGGACGTCGGGGTCTTCGGTCTCAACCGTGAGATCCCGGTGGCCTTCCTGTGGCTGGGCGCCATGGATCCTGCCAAACTAGCCGCCGCGCAAACAGCCGGCAAACAACTTCCCGGCCCTCACACCAGCCGCTTCGAGCCGTTGCCCGAGCCCACGCTCCGCACCGGCGTCACGGCGATGACCGCTACGGCCATCTCGCTGCTGCAATAAGGGTTGTAGGTTGTGCACTGCCGATGTGCTGCGACTGCCGTGCTGCACTCACGTACAACTTAGAACCTACAACCTACAACCGCTTACAACCGCCAGCGGCGATACCGGACCGTTCCCGCGTCATCCCCCTGCCCAACAAAGCGTAGACCACAGCGCTGCATGACCTTCACAGACGCCGGCGAGCTCTCATACGCCTGCGCGCTGATCGAATGCACCACCGACTGCTGAAAGAGCCATTCAATCAGCCCTTGCGCAGCCTCCGTTGCCAGTCCACGGCGCTGATGGGAGCTCACAACCGAGTAACCCAGCTCCACATCCCCAGCCGCACACGGGAATGCGCCCAGGCATCCGACCAGCAAGGGCATCTTCTCCGATAGCAGGATGTACCGGTGCCAACCCACGGTCTCCGGGTGTTGCGTGAGTTGCGCCAGGATGTGTGCCCGGACGGGTGCTTCCCAGTGTTCGGGCGGCCAGTCCGGCGCAAGGCGGGCCCGCAGCGCCTCGCCCAGTTGCCAATCGTCGTTCCCCTCCGCATTCATAAGCGAGGAGGTAATCGCAACCAGCTGGAGACGCGACGTGACAATGGGCTCCACGCTGCGCCGCGTCCGTCGTAGCAGCGAGATCACTCTTCGGCCTCACTCTCGCCGGCGCTGCCCTCGTCCCGCATGGCCGCTTGCCGCTCAAGGCTGCCGGCCAGCTGCTGCGTGGCGGCAATCTGCTCCAGCTGACGGCGCCAGTCCAGGTCCTCAATAAAGCCGGCCGAGGCACGCCAGTCCTCTTTCACCT
>CAXTGN010000292.1:0-4475 GCA_964243455.1 uncultured Acidobacteriaceae bacterium | reverse complement strand
TTGCGCGCGGTCGTCCCTATACGCTTCAGCATCGAGCCCTGGTTTCCAATGAGGATGGCCTTTTGCCCGGAACGCTCACAGAAGATCGCCGCGGCAATCTTGATCACGGGTAGCCTGCCGTCCCTCAATTTCTTGCGGGAAGCCGGTTCCTCAAAACGTTCCACCACGACCGCCGTCGCGTAAGGTACCTCTTCACCTGTAAGCAGAAGGATCTTCTCGCGGATCAGCTCCGCCACCAGGAACCGCTCCGGCTGATCGGTGAGTTGATCCTTCGGGAAATAGCGCTGCCCCTCGGGCAAATGCGCGATTACACGATCCAGCAGGAGTTCCAGGTTCTCGCCCTTCCGCGCCGAGATCGGCACAACCTCCGCAAAGGCATGCAGCTCCGACCAGTGCGCGATAAGCGGCAACAGGGCGCTTTTGGGAAGCGCGTCCATCTTATTCAGCACCAGGAGTACGGGGCAGTCCAGACGCTTCACCAGCTCCAACGCAAACTGGTCTTCGGCCTGCGACAACGTGCGCTTATGCTGCCCCAGCGTCCGCACCTTGCGTTCGCCATCGGCCCCGTCCGGCTCGGTTTCAGTAGCTGGCTTTTCGGCCGAGGGCAGACGGTGTGTCGCGTCCACAATGAACAGCACAGCATCGCGCCCTTCTAGCGCGTCCTGCACCTCCTGCAGCATGCGCCGATCCAGTTGCGTGTCGCCCTTATGTACGCCGGGTGTGTCCACGAGCACCACCTGCGCTGCCGATCGGCCCGGATCACCTTTCGCTTTCTTGCGCAGCGGCAGCTCCAGCACGCCCTGGATGCGCGTCCGCGTGGTCTGCGGCTTATGCGTCACAATCGCCAGCTTCTGTCCCAGCAACGCATTCAGCAGCGTTGACTTCCCGGCATTCGGCCGGCCAACGATCGAGACAAACCCAGTGCGAAGAGCCATCCAGATATCTTCGCACCTCAGAAGCAGGCAGTCAGGGGGGAAGCGGTCGGCAGTGAGGCGGTCGGCGATGAAACGGTCAGCGGGGAGCGGTCGGCGATGAAGCGGTCAGCAAAGAAGCGGTTCGCGAAAGCCGACCGCACTTCCACCGACCGTACTCCCGCTGAGCGCCCTATCCCGCTGGCCGCATTTCCGCTGACCGCCCTGTCGCCGCTCCGCTACTCCGGTTCCGTCACCAGCATCGTCCGCTGCAGACCCACACGCACCTTTTCCACGAGGCGGTCCGTCGATTGCAGCACCTCGATGCGCAGTGGACCGTCCTCGACCACCTCGCCAGGCAGCGGGATGTGCCCCGCAATCTCGCTCACCAGACCGCCCACCGTGGTGGCTTCGTACTCCGTCAGCACCTGCGGCAGAACCTGATCGAGCGTCTCATCTTCCGCACTCTCCCCGCGTTCGTCGTCGTCAGCCTCGCCCTGCGGGTCTGTCAAGGTAAACAGCTCGCGTAGGCGACTCACCTCAAAGCCGCCCGGAATGATATACGTTCCACCCTCCTCCGCCACGGGCAGGTCGTTCGCCGTATCGTGCTCATCCTCGATGTTGCCGACGATGGCCTCCAGCAGATCCTCGATCGTCACCAGCCCCGCCACGCCGCCGTACTCATCGATCACGATGCTCATGTGTTGCTTGCCGCGCTGCATCTCGCGCAGTAACTCGTTTACCTTCTTGGTCTCGGGCACAAAGTGCGCCGCACGCGCGACGCTGGCCACGGTGAGCTCTGCCGCTTGGGCGTCCTGTACGGCCAGCAGGTCACGCGCAAAAGCCACACCCGTAATGCTGTCCAGGTTGTCTATGTACACCGGCACCCGCGACAGCGCGCGGTCGTTCACCGCTGCCGTGAACTCTTCCAGGCTCATCGTGGCGGGCACGGCAAACACATCCGGACGCGGCGTCATCACCTCACGCACAACCTTATCGCCGAACTCCACAACAGACCGGACCAGCTCACGGTCACTCACCTCAAGGATGCCTTCTTCCTCGCCTGCTTCCAGCAGTGCGTCCACAGCCTCGCTCTGCGGCCGTTCTTCCTGCGGGAGCTCCGGCTCAGCGAGGTTTGCAATGGACAGCACCAGGGAGATCAGCAGAGTCACCGGAAGCGCCAGGTAGAACAATGCCTGGAAGACCCACCGGAGCCGGCGGACCCAGGCCCCGCTGATCCTGGCCAGCATGAACTGCGGCAAAAGCCGCCCGAACAGCAGGCCTGCCAGACCTAGTTCCAGCAAAACCTGCGCTACCGCCACGGGGAGATGTGATCCATGCCAGGCCACACGCGCCGCAAACATCAGCGCCAGCCCGGCAAGCGACGCATGGGCCAATACGGAGGCCGAGATCGTCGCGGAGTCCCGGCTTAGCCGCAGCTTCGGCTCAATAGCACTCTCCCATGCCTCCACCGCTTCGCCCGACTCCCGCGAGAGAAAGCGTTCGAGCTCGCCATAAACGCGCTCCGCGAACCCGGCAAGCGCCATCACGCTGAGCAATACGAGAACGCCGATCGAGTAGAGAAAGCTCATCGCACCGACCCCGAACGCTTTCGTCCTGTCGTCTGCCCTGGGCTTGTTCCAGTGCGAGCAATCAGGCCGGATGGTAAACGCAGCGCTCGTCGCAGCTCCGCCTCGCGATTCGCCATCTCGCCCCGGTCTGCCTCGTGATCCATGCCATGCAGATGGAGCAGCCCGTGCAGCAGCAGTACGCGTACCTCGTCGCGCAGCGTATGACCATGCTCCTCGGCCTGTCGCGCCGCTGTCTCCAGCGAGATGGCCAGATCTCCCGCATGGGCGCTCGCCACTTCCGGCGCGCCTGGAAAGCTCAATACATCAGTAGATTTGTTCTTGGCGCGGTACTGACGATTCAGCCGCTTCAGCGTCACATCCCCCGCCAGCAGCACTTCGACCTCACCCTGAAGCCCCACTGCCCTCTGCGCCGCACGCAGATAGCGGGTAAGACCGGAAGGAGAAAGGCCGACAGCACGCCACGCCGCTGCCGCAGTCGGCAATTGCGTGTTGGCTGCCAGCCCTCGTGGAGGCTCAAGCGAGATCATCGTCCCTTGATGCTACCGCGACTCCCCTATTGAGGCTTTCCCGCACTTCGCCGGAGCTCGGTTCCGTTCGACGGCAGAGTGTCGAGTCCCCCCTCACCCTCCATCGCCAACGGCATCTGCTCCGAGCGGGTATGGCTGTCGTAGGCCTGCACGATCCGCTGCACCAGTTGGTGCCGCACGACATCCACATCCTCGAACCGGCAGAAGCGAATGCCTTCCACCCCATCCAGCACCCGCAACGCTTCCCACAGACCGCTCTTCTTCGGGTTGGGCAGGTCGATTTGCGTCAGGTCGCCCGTGATGATCGCCTTGGATCCACCGCCAAGCCGAGTCAGAAACATCTTCATCTGCTCATTGGTCGTGTTCTGGGCCTCATCCATGATGATGAAAGCGTCATTCAGGGTGCGTCCGCGCATAAAGGCGAGCGGGGCGATCTCGATGACGCCCGTTTCCAGCATGCGATCCACCTTGGCGGGCTCAATCAGGTCGTACAGCGCGTCATACAGCGGCCGCATGTACGGATCGACCTTCTCCTGCAACGATCCCGGCAGGAAACCCAGTCGCTCACCGGCCTCAACCGCCGGGCGCACAAGAATGATCCGCGACACCTTCTTCGCCAGCAGCGCACTCGCCGCCATAGCCACAGCAAGGTACGTTTTGCCCGTACCCGCGGGTCCCAGGCCAAAGACCATGTCGTGGCCTTCGATGGCCTCGAGATACTTCCGTTGATTGGGCGTCCGCGGCTGCACGCTGCGCTTGGTGCCCGCGCCGCGCTGTTTCCCGCTGTCGATCAGGCTCCGCAGCGTCACGGTCGGATCCGCGGTCACCATTTTCAGCAGGGTGTTGAGTTCTCCATTGTGGGGGTGAACCCCGCTGCGTCGCAGGTGTTCAAAATCGGCAAAGATGCCTTCTACCCGGGCCACGGCGCCCGCCTCACCCATCACTCGCACAGCATCCGATTGCAGATCGATCTGAACGCCGAGCGTGTCTTCCATCAAACGAAGGTTCTCGTCACGTGTGCCATATAGCGGCTCGATACCAGGGGTCAAGGGCAACGTTGTCTTTACCAAGAAGGGATCTGACCTCCGTCAGGGACATATAGGAAATTGGATGTTTGGGGGTGGACATCGATGCGGCTGACCGGCCCTTCGGACACCGCCCACAGCCGAAGCAGAGAGCCTGTCCTACGCCGTACCGCGACCGAATTGGCGAGAGGTGCCAAATGAGTAACGATGTTGCCGTGAGCCTAGCGCCATAAACAGGGACAGGTCAAGTGAAACTCTGGAAAAGACCGGCTAATTCCCGGTACTACGGTGCAAACTTCCGATGAGGCACTCTCAGCGAAGCGGGCTCGCACACCACTTCGCCGCTGGAGGCGAAACGAGCTCGGGGGTAATGCAGCTTGGAAACAAGTGCGTCAAAAGATCTGAAAATTGACTTCGACG
>CAXTGN010000291.1:0-6624 GCA_964243455.1 uncultured Acidobacteriaceae bacterium | reverse complement strand
GCGCTGTTCTGCTGCTGAATCGTGGATCCACCTCGGCTCCTGCCACGTTTGCTCTGTCCGATGTCGGGTATCCGGACAACTTCACCCTGCATGTGCGGGACCTGTGGGCCGGAAAGGACCTCGCTCCTGTGCACGGGAGCTATACGGCGCGGGCCGTGCCCTCGCATGGTGTGGTTGTGCTTCTGCTACGGCCTTAGCTGGTGGTGAGCCCTTTGGCGCGGGTTTGCCATCCAAACCTGTGAGGGCACATGATGGCGAATGCAACAGCAGTATCACCCACCTTTCAACTTGGCGGTCAGCAGCAGATCCATCGTCTCGGCTTCGGAGCGATGCGCATCACCGGGGACGGTATCTGGGGTGAGCCCAAGGATCGCGAGAGTGCCAAGCAGGTACTGCGCCGTGCGGTTGAGCTTGGCGTCGACTTCATCGACACTGCGGACAGCTATGGACCAGCGGTCAGCGAGATCCTTATCGGCGAAGCGCTTGCGCCTTACAAGCAGGGCGTCCTGGTGGCGACAAAGGGCGGCCTGGTGCGTACGGGGCCAAACAAGTGGCTGCCTGTAGGCCGGCCGGAGTACCTCCAGCAGGAAGTCGAGATGAGTCTGCGGCATTTAAAGACCGACAAGATCGATCTTTGGCAGCTGCACCGGATCGACCCCAAGGTACCCGTGGAATAGTCGCTCGCGCCCATCAAGCGAATGCAGTCGCAAGGCAAGATTCGGTTTATCGGCCTCAGCGAGGTCTCCGTCGCGGAGATGGAGCAGGTGCGCAAGTTCGTCGACATCGTCAGTGTGCAGAACGAGTACAACATCACCACGCGCAAGAGCGAAGCGGTGTTGAACTATTGCGAACAGCACAAGATCGGCTTTATTCCGTGGTTCCCGGTGGCGGCGGGCAAACTAGCGCAGCCGGGGAGCAAGCTGGATCAGTTCGCACATAAGCACAACGCAACGGTCGCGCAGATCTCGCTGGCATGGCTGCTTCATCGCTCGCCAGTGATCCTGCCCATTCCGGGCACGAGCTCCGTGGAGCACTTGGAGAAGAATCTGAAGGCTGCTGACCTGCAGTTAAGTGAGAGCGATATGCAGGAGCTTGAGGCGGCGACGAAGTAGGTCCGGTCGCACTGGGGGGAGGGGTACCCCTCCCCTCTCTTTTGCGCATAATTTTCTGTCGATTGCACTAGGTCTGGATCACACGTTCTGTCATCCCGTAGCGCATCCGAGTGGTCTGCATTGGCCCGGGGTGCCGTAGCTCTCCAGACAACAGCAGATTCCTCGCTTCGCTGCGGAATGACAAGCCGGAGGGTGGCGCTTTGCATCGTGGCGTTGCAAGATCAGACTGGCGTGCGAACGAGCGTTCGAACTCTCTTAACAGCATACGAAATCGGGGGAGAATTGCCCGCAAACAAGGGCATCACTTTTGTGGGAGAGGCGCGCCTGTTAACGCCGGAATGAGCGACATGCGGCGGCGAGCAGAATACAGGGGTCTCTCCACTGCGCAGACGGTAAGGCCGTCTGCTCCGGTCGAGGTGACGCCTTTGTGGTGATTCGTAAGAACACGCTCCGATCGAGATGACGCTCTGTAGTGATTCGCAAAGGACACGGCTCCGGTCGAGGTGACGCCTTTTGTGGTGATTCGCGCTCATGGGACAGCCTGAACGAAATGCCGTATGTGAGGCATCTGAGTTCCTATGAGTCTCTTGTTACATGCCAAAGAAACCGCGCTTGTCCTTATCGATCTGGAGCGGGCCATTGTGTCTCGCGAGCTTCAACCGCACACAGCGCCGGACGTGGTCGCCCGCAGTGCCAAACTCGGTGAGGCCCTTCGGCAGGCCGGCGGCACAGTGGTGTATGTCCATGTTCTTTTACATGAAGTGCAACGCCTTCCGGCGGATAGCCCCATGCCGCCGCCACCAGAACCGCCGCCACCGAGCATGTCGGAGCTTGTGCCGGAAGCTGGCTACCAGCCGGCGACTGACATCCTGATCACTAAGCGGCAGTGGGGTGCGTTTCACGCGACGAACCTGGACCAGGCTTTGCGGCGCAAGGGCATCAAGACCATCATCCTGGGCGGCATCGCAACGAACTTCGGTGTGGAATCCACCGCGCGCGCGGCGCAGGAGCATGGCTATGCGCTGGTGTTCGCAGAAGACGCCATGTCGAGCATGAAAGCCGAGATGCACGAGTTCTCCGTCAAGACTCTGTTCCCCATCATGGGCCACGTGCGCAGCACGGCGGAGATCCTTGAGGCGCTGGGGTAGCCTGGTTGTTATCGGGGCCACCGTACCAAAAGCAGGTTCTCCGTTTGGAGAATGACAAGCAAGAAAGGCTGAGCCAGAACAAGCAAGAAAGGCTGAGCCATAAGAGTCAGAAAAGGCTGAGCCAGAACAGGCAAAAGCGCCTCGGCCCGTGTGAGCCGAGGCGCTTTTTGTTGCGTGTTGCCTAGAAGATGATCTTGGCGCCGAACTGCGTGTTGAAGGGTTCGCCGGCGCCGATGCCGGGAGCCCCATTATAGTCGCCGATCGTGTCGTAGAGGGTGGGGTTGCCGCCGGCTGTGGCAGAGGGTGGGGCGTAGTTGATGCGGTTGAATACGTTGAACATCTCGGCGCGGAACTGAACGGTCAACCTTTCAAAGATCTTGGTGTTCTTGAAGACGGAAAGATCGACGTCCGAGTAGCCGGGGCCGTAGAGCGAGTAGCGGCGTGAGGTGCCGAAGCTACCCGACGCGGGGTTGGTAAAAGCGGTGATGTCGAACCAGGCAACGTTTGGATGTTGGCCGAGGTAGCCGACGTGAGGATCCCCAATCTGGTTGTTGCGATCGTTGCCCTCGGCCGTGCCGCTGGGGTCGCCGCTGGCAAAGACGGTAAAGGGCTGGCCGCCGTGGAAGCTGAGCAAGCTGTTGACCTGCCAGCCATTGGTCAGGGGCTTGAAGTGGGCGCTGCCCGGGACGGCGTAGCTGACAAAGCTGACAAAGGTGTTGCGTATGTCGAACTCGGAGTTGGAGTAATCACCTTTGAAATTGCGGCTGTCCTGCGGGAGGGTGCCGCGGTAGTCGGAGACCTCGTCCATGTTGTGCGACCAGGTATAGACCGTGTTCATCGAGAAGCCGTGCAGGTTGTTGATGCGAAAGGTAGCCTGCAGCGAGTTGTAGTTCGCGGTGCCGATGCTTTCGACCTGGTTGATGTTGTCGTACTGAGGGTATTGGCTGAAGTAAGGCCGCGCCGGCTGTTGCGCGGCGGTGGAGGCGTACACACCGGGTAACGCCTGGTTGATGTCCAGGAGGCTGAGCAGGTGGCGCGCGGACGAGCCGACGTACCCGAGTTGCATGATGACCCGGGAGCCGAGGCTCTGCTCCAGCTGGAGGTTGTAGTTCTCGTTGTACGAGGGCCGGAAGTTCGGATCGACCGAGAAGACACCGCAGGGTGAAGTCGCCGTGCAGGGGTAGCTTTCCGCTGAGGGGAAGATGGGGACACCGGTCTGAATCTGGGCCTGGGCCTGGGCCGTTGCCCCTACCGTGTATACGGGGTCCGGTCCACCTGGGTTGCCTTCCACGCCGTTGGGCGCCTGGTTGCCGGGGCGATTGTCGAGGAAGGGGTTGAGATTGGGGGTATCGGCATACCAGCCGTAGCCGGCGCGCAGCACCGTTCTGGTGGTCGGGGCGTAGCTCACACCGACCCGCGGGCTGATGTTCTTGTAGTACTGCTGATACAGATTTGCGATTTGTGCGCCCTGGAAGGCGAGGCCGTTGGTGGAGGTGAGGGCCGGGCGGAAGACCGAGATGTCCTGGAAGGGTTCGTGGAGCGGGCCTTCGTAGTCGTAGCGGACGCCATAGTTGATGTTGAGCTTCGGTGTGATCTGCCAGTTGTCGCCGGCGTTCAGGAACCAGGTGTTTACGAACACCTGGCGCTCAGGATTGCCGATGGCGATGGACGCGGTATCGAACGAGCCGGTGAGGAAGTCGGCGAGCGGGGCGATATAGCCGTCGGGGGTATAGCAGTTGGTGGCCGTCTGCGGGGTCGTGCTGCACCCGGGGAGGGTGGCGTGGTCTTCTCGATGCGTGAGCCGTCGAAGGTAAACGCGCCGACCGCATGACGATGGTAGAACTCATCGAGCTGTGCCTGGCGGAACTCGCCGCCGAAGCGCATTTCATGCTTGCCCTTGACCCAGGAGAGCTGGTCGGTAAGGTGACCGGTGATGTCGTTACGACCCTCGGGCGGGGTCAGACCGACCTCGTCGAAGCTGCCGCTGGCGGCGGCAGTGGCGCCGCTGCCGGTGCTGTTGCCGATCACGATATTGGGAGCATTGGCGAAAGGCGCGCCGGTCACAAAGCCGAGGCTGGAAACGTCGTAGGTGGAGTTGAAGTCCGAGAAGACCTGGTTGAAGTAGTTCACGCCGGCCAGGATCTGGTTGGAGATGGTTGGCGAGATGATGCGGTTATAAACGATGGCAATGTTCTGCACGTGGATCGGAGCGACCTCGTAATAGCTGAGGAGCTGCGAGCCGACCGGGGCGACCTGGTTGCCCTGACCGACAAACCAGTGCGCGCTGAGGCGATCTTTGTCGGAGAGCTGGTAGTCGACCTTGGCGAGGCCGTTCCAGCTATAGCCGTACTCGGGGTTGTTGGAGTGGAAGTTGTTGACCGTACCGACAGTGTCCCCGGCGAGATTGCCCTGGGCCCAGAGCGAATTGAGGACCTTGGGCATAAGGGGGTTGATGGGGAGGTTGTATTTGGCCAGGAGCGCCTCAGCTTGATTTTGCCAGCCCACGGATGGCTCGGTGGCGCTGCCCGACTCCCCGATCACAAAGCGCTGGTGCTCAAAGGTGAGAAAGCCGAAGAGCTTGTCTTTGAGGAAGGGGCCACCGACGGAGAAACCGGTGTTGTAATTCCGGACCTTCTGCTTGGTGGCAGAGAAGGGGCTTTTTGCGCCGAAGAGTTCGTTGCGGTTGAAGTAGTAGACCGTGCCGTGAAGCTGGTTGGTGCCGGATTTCAGCGTGAGATTCACGGTACCGCCGGGGTTTCTGCCGGCCTCGGGACCGGATTGGGTCTGGGCGGAGAACTGGTCGACGGCGTCGATAGGCAGGATGATGCCGGCGATGCCGGAAACGCCACCCTGGTTAACGGCGGGGATGTTATGCCAGAGGTCGTTGTTGTCGACGCCGTCGATCTGCCAGTTCATCTGGTTGGCACGCGTGCCGTTGAGTGATCCGTAGCCGCCGCCGGAGTAGCCCGCGTAGCCTGCCGTCAGCGAGACCATCTGGGTGAAGTCGCGGCCGTTGAGGGGTATGTCGGCGACGGTCTTGGCATCGAGAACCGTGGTCTGCGTGGTGGTCGTGGTGTCGAGTGTGAGGCTCGCCGCATTGACCTCGACGACCACGTCGCTGCCGGAAACGGCTAGTTTCACGGGCAGGGTATAGACCTGGCCAGCGGAGACACCGACGTGGTCGACCTTGGTGTTGGCAAAGCCGGTCGCCGTCACCGTGATGGTGTAGTCGCCGAGAGGAAGATCTTCGAAGAGGAAGGCACCGCTGGAAGAACTGACTCCGGCCGTCTTGACGCCTGTGCCGGTGTTGGTGGCCGTCACTGCAGCGCCAGCGACAACGGCTCCCGTGGTGTCGGTAACGGAGCCGTTGATGCCGCCACGAAACGTCTGGGCTCCACTCACGCAGGCGGCGGAAAGCGATAGGGTGAAGGCAACGGCGGCGGGACGGGAACGTCGGAACAATGAATGCATCAAGACCTCCAAGGCATAGGGGGCTGTTCCCACCTAAAAGAGTGGGTGCGGTGACGACGTCTGGGCACAAAAGGGGCGACTGCCCAGACAGAGGCGGGCCGTTTACCAGCGACTACCGAAGACAAGTCGAGATGGACTTGCTTTGTTACGGAACCGGTCTTTTTAAGTTTTAGTGAAGTGAGGTAACGGTACCCGCAGAGTGCGGGAGCGCACAGTCAAATGGGATTTGCCTATCCCCTGAATAGGCAAAGTAAGAGCGGCGACCCGCAGGTCGCCGCTCTTTGGAGCCGAAAGAAGCCTTATCGCCCGAGCTCTTCCAGATGTCTCTCAACCTCCAGGGCAGCCATGCACCCCGTACCCGCAGCCGTAATCGCCTGGCGGTACCGACGATCCTGGATATCTCCGCACGCATAAACGCCAGGCAGCGGGATACCCATGCGCGTGGTGAAGACGTTTCTGTCGGTTTTGATATATCCGTCGGAATCCAGATCGAGCTGTCCC
Organism: uncultured Acidobacteriaceae bacterium; assembly: GCA_964243455.1. Taxonomy (GTDB): domain Bacteria; phylum Acidobacteriota; class Terriglobia; order Terriglobales; family Acidobacteriaceae; genus Granulicella. The sequence continues at coordinate 392 of CAXTGN010000291.1, read as the reverse complement.
TCGAAGCCCTTGGCATTGGGCTCGTGCCCGATACCCAGAAACATGAAGCTGACGGGCAAGGTCCAGCGCTCCCCGGTCTTGCGATCATGGAGTTTCAGGCCCTTAACGTCCTTCTCTTCTACCCCAAGCACCTCCTCCACCATCGTGTTGTGAAGGAACTCGATCTGCGGGTGGGCCTGGGCGCGCTCCAGCATAATGCGCGACGCGCGGAAGTTTTCCGATCGGTTAATCAGGTGCACCTTGCTCGCGAAGCGGGTAAGAAACAAGGCCTCCTCCATCGCGGAGTCCCCGCCGCCTATCACGGCGATCTCCTTGCCGGACGCGAAGAAGCCATCGCAGGTTGCGCAGGAGGATACACCGTAGCCGATGAGCGCCTGCTCAGAAGGCAGGTT
>CAXTGN010000290.1:0-6628 GCA_964243455.1 uncultured Acidobacteriaceae bacterium | reverse complement strand
ATCACTGCGCTGCGGTATGCTTCGCACATGTTTCTCGGTCGTATGCATAGGGCCCATGCAGTTGAAACGTTGGCGCTGGGGCTGAGCTGTTACCTGAGTTGCGCCAGGGTTTGGGCGCAGGGCCATCCCCGGCACAACGTCATCCTCTTCGTCGCGGACGGGCTCCGACGCGGGTCAGTCTCCGCCGAGGACATGCCGACATTCTTCGCTCTGCGACACAAGGGAGTGGACTTTGAAAACCACAGCAAATGCCTGCGCTATTGCCACCGGACACGGTCTGGGAGACACAGGCGACTTCAGCAACGTGATCTGGCCGGGTCTGTACCTGACCAAACCTGGGCCGGACGTTGCTGCCCCGGGATACCTCGCGCCTTTCCTTGAAAACGATCCGGTTCTGGCAGACCTGAACAGCGCCTACGGGGGAAATTATCTCGGCGAGCAGACGCTGCTGTCCGTTGCCCGCGAGCAGGGTTATGCCGTGGCCTCCGTAGGCAAACTCGGTCCCACGGCGATTCAGCAGAATGAGACCGTGGGGTGGGATGCTGACGGCCGGCTTTCCACGGGCGAGGCGATTGTGGTGGACGACGCGACCGGTCAATCCAATGGTCTTCCTCTGCCGCAGGAGATCCTTCGCGCGATGGGGGAACAGGGATTGGCCACGGCGGCTCCCCTGCGAACCAACGGCTACGGCGAAAGTACGAGCGGGAGCAACGGCTTCTCCGGCGATGCGGTCACTCCGGGAACGCGAAACGCCAACCGTGTTCAGCAGAAATGGATGGCCGACGTGGCGACGCGAGTCCTCTTGCCCCGCTTCGAAGCGCAGAAGAAGCCCTTCGTGCTGCTGTTCTGGTCCCGTGATCCGGACGGCTCACAACATAACGAGGGTGACAGCCTGCAGCAGACCAGTCCCGGCATCAACGGACCGACTTCCAGGCTGGGACTCAGGAACGCCGATGGCTGTCTCAAGCAATTGCTGGACTGGCTGGACGCTCATCCGGCGGTGAAGGCCGTCACCGACGTCCTGGTTACTTCGGATCACGGCTTCGCGACGATCTCCCGCAGGGAAATTGCCTCAGATGGCAAAGTCACCGGGGAACCTTCCTCAGCGCTCCCATACGAGATGGGCCCGCGGGACAAAGCAGAGCCGAAAGGCACACTTCCAACGGGATTCTTGGCGATCGATCTAGCCATCCGGGAGCACCTACGCGCCTTCGATGCGGGGCGCAGGGCGGGCGCAGGGCCGTCCGTTTACAAGGAGTTAGTCATCGGTGGCGAACGCTCCCAGTACCCGGACATGGGTAGCGCGCTGCTGGCAACGAAGCCTGTCGAAAGACTGGACGGATCCGATGCCCCGCTGTTGATTGCAGCGAACGGCGGCTCGGACCTGATCTATGCCCCGACAAAGGACGCCGATGTCGTTCGCAAGACGGTGGCCGCACTGGGAACTCTGGATTACGTGGGCGGCATCTTCGCCGACGAAACGTTCTGCGGCGAAGCCATGGCCGGCTGCCCGGGAGCATTGCCACTGCGTGCTGTTGGCCTGGAAGGCAGCAGCAAACTGCCGCGGCCGGCAATCGCGGTGGCATTTAAAGTGTTTTATCCCATACCGGGTGATTTTCAGAGTGCATTGCAGATCTCGGATACAACTCTGCAGGAAGGTCAGGGCATGCACGGCGGCTTCGGTCGCGAGCAGACCTGGAACAATATGGCCGCTATCGGGCCGGACTTCAAGCAGGGTTTCGTTGATCGCGCACCGGTCGGCAACGTCGATATCGCCCCGACACTGGCGCGGATTTTAGGGCTCGAGATGCCATCCGTGGGCACATTACGAGGCCGGGTTGCAGCCGAAGCGCTGCAGGGTGGCAGGACCGCCATGGCGCCTGCAGGCAAGAGAATGGTCTCGGCCCCGAGTTCGATCGGGCTGAACACAATCATGGAATACCAGGAGTTGGACGGCGTGCGGTACTACGATCGCGCGTGTTTCGTGCTCAGGGCGGACAGCTGCAAACCCTGATCCCGATTAGAGGGAGGATGCCGTCGGGCCTGCCGTTCCTGGGAAGAGCCATTGCAGAACGCGGTCGAAACGGCGGGCCCAGGCATCTTCATCGTGCACGCCGCCGGGCACGCGCAGGTATTTCAGGTCTACATCGTCTTGCCAGCCCCGGGTAAGCAGGCGTTGGTGCAGAAGGTCGGCATCCCGCAGATGACGAAGGCCCTCCGCCATGCCCATGTCGAGCCAGATGCGCGGCCGTGGGCGTTCTTCTGTGAAGACAACTTGGGGACGGGGTAGCGGGTTCCCACGGCGGAACGGGGGAAGGATCCGTGGCCGGCGCGAGTCCTCCGGGCCGATGCGCGTCAGGATGTCGCGACGGTTCCACCAGACGGACGGAGAAAGCACACCCAGCCTCCCGAACACCTGGGGGTAATCGAGGCCGATAGCAAGCGAGATCAGGCCGCCCAGCGAAGAGCCTGCAAGGCCGGTATCGGCTGGCCCGGTCTCCGTTCGGAGCACGCTGTCGATCAGCGGCTTGAGCTCGTCGACGAGCAGTCGGGCGTAGAGCGGTCCCTCGCCGCCCCCGTAGCGCCAGTCGCGGCTTGGCGTGTACTCCGCCATGCGGCGTTGGCCGGCGTTGTTGATGCCGACAAGAATCACCGGATCGATCAGCCGCTCGTGCGTGAGCCGGTCAGCCGTCGCGTGGGCGCCCCAGGTGCGGCCCGGAACGTAGGAGGTGTGGGGATCGAACAAATTCTGGCCGTCATGCAGGTAAAGGACAGCGAAGCGGCGATTGGGGTCCGTTCCATAGCTCGGCGGCAACCAGATAGAAATATCGCGGGGATCGGGCAGATACGCCGACTGAAATGCGTGAATCCGGCGAAGCCTGGGATTGCGGCCCAGGTCCTCGGGGTCGTCGCAACTCCAGCACCCCGCGGCATCCCTTTCAGGCTGCGCGCCGTCGAAGGGCAGATGTTCAGCCGACGAAGGGAACGGATCGGTGCTGAGGGAGGCGGATTGTTCTCGGTCTGTCAGCAAGGTACGGGGCAGCGGGTTCTGGTGCAGCCTGTCTGGTTTCAGTCGCCCGTTTCGGGCTCGGCCTGTCTGAAGGTAGATGCATGAACCGCGAATATCATCGCTGGCAGTCCAGGGAACTGGGACGCGATATGGAACTGCTGGTCTTCGGCCATGGCGGCCTGCCGGCGATCGTGTTCCCGACCTCGCAGGCACGCTTCTACGAATTCGAAGACAACGGCATGGTCGCCGCCCTCGCGGACAAGATCGACAGCGGGCAACTTCAACTGTTTTGTATAGATACGGTCGATGCGGAGAGTTTCTACAACCGTGGGGTGGGATCCGACTGGCGGATCGCCCGACAGGTTCAATATGACAACTACATCGCACGGGAGGTCGTGCCCTACGTCCGTATGCGGAACTGGTCTCCTCATCTGGTCGCGGTCGGTTGCAGCTTTGGCGGATACCACGCCGTGAACTGCAGCTTCAAACACCCCGATCTCTTCACGGGCTGCCTTTCCATGAGTGGAGCCTTCGATCTGAAGGGCCTCGGTTTCCTTCCTGGGTACTACGACGTGAACGTCTTCTTCAATCTGCCTCTGGACTATCTGCCCGGGCTGAGCGACGAGTGGTTCCTCGGCCAGATGCGCCAGCGAAAGTATGTCCTGGCGACGGGGGACCACGACCAGTGCTGGGAAGACAACGAGCGGCTCGCGGCCGTCATGCGGGCCAAAGGGCTTCCAGTGCAGATGGACGTGTGGGGCAACGGCACGCGCCATGACTGGCCTTATTGGCGGCACATGGTGCAGGTCTACCTGTAAGGGCGTCGGCTCGGTCTTGAACTCAGGGTAGCTCCGGCTGAGGCGTGGGGATCGGTTTGGAAGCGCGGGAAGGCTTTCGACCGAGGATCCAGTCACGGCAGGGCTTTTCCACAATCAGATAAGTGAACCAGGCAAAAGGGTACACAAGTAGGATCCAGACCCGGCTAGGAAATAGCGCCAAGGGTGTGCGACTCAGGATGGTGTACAGCCAATGGCTCAGGGGTACCTGAAGCAGGTACACGCCATAGCTGATCTCGCCGCCGAGTTGCAGCGGGCGACTCGCCAACCAACGGGATTTCGATCTGGCCAGAGCCCAGATGAGGAGACCAAACGGACCAACCATCAGCCCGTTTCGAACGACCTCATGGGGCAGGGTGTAATTCAGGCACAGGATAGTCAGGCAGAAAGCAACGCTCGCAGGAAGCAACCAGTGATTTGGTCGGAAGCCTTCCTGCGATGTCGCCTCCTGCCACCGCAGGAAGGCGAGCCCAAGCGCCACCCCGGCAAGGAACTCCCCGACCCGGCATAGTGGCGTAAACAGGATGGCACGCAGGACACTTGCGGAACCCGGATAACGGGGCAGGAGCCAGTAGTCGGTGAGGATCGCGGGAAGGGCTTGAATTACCCAAAGCGCGGTGATGAAAAAAAACGGTCTACGCGGGCGCAGCCATGCCTTCTGGACGACAAACGGGAACAGCAGATAGAAAAACGCTTCGCAGGAAAGCGTCCATGCAGGCGTATTGATGAATAAAGCCAGGGACGGGAACCACCCCTGGACAAGCAGAACGTCGGCGGGAACGGCCCAGAGTTCACTTCCCGGTCCGGAAAGAACGGCGTGCTTCAGGAAGTTGGGTAACGCGAGCAGAAACGCAAACAGATATAGCGGGTAAATGCGCGCAAAACGTGCCCGGAAGAACTTTGCTCGATTGGGAACACTCGGGTGGGTGTAGGCCAGGATGAAGCCGGACAGCACAAAGAAGCACGACACGCCCGTGAACCCTGCACCAACCAGCCTCTGCACTAGTGTGGCGTGCAGGGCGTCGCTCCCGGAGACCGGAAACATATGAAACAGGAGAACGTAGGACGCGGCAAAGAAGCGAAGCGCGGTGAGACCGGGCAGGGGCGCTCGCCTGTCTACCTTCTGCATGCAGGCTAAGCTTAGCATTGGGAACAACCATCAGGTAGAAATGCAAGAGGTAGGGAGGCTTCGCTTGAAGACGATTGGCGTTCTGTTCGGGCAGGAAAACACCTTTCCGGGTGCTCTGGTACACAACATCAATGAGCGTGCGATCGATGGCATCCGCGCAGAATTCGTGCAGGTGGGCGGCGTTGTGATGGCGGAACCCTGCCCATACGCGGTCATCATCGACCGGATCTCGCACGAAGTGCCGTTCTACCGCTCCTACCTTAAGAACGCCGTGCTGACCGGGACGCAGGTGATCAACAACCCGTTCTGGTGGTCAGCGGACGATAAATTCTTCAACTATGCCCTAGCCTCCAAAATCGGTGTCGCGGTGCCGCGCACGGTGATCCTGCCGCACAAGCTGTTCCCGCCGAATATCAACTCGCAGTCGCTGCGCAACCTGGAATTTCCCTTGAACTGGGAATCGATTTTCGGCTACGTCAAGTTCCCGGCGTTTCTGAAGCCGCACGATGGGGGCGGGTGGCGCGATGTCTACCACGTGCACAACCCCGGGGAGTTCTTCCATGCTTACGACCAGACTCGTGACCTCGCAATGACACTGCAGGCCGCGGTGAACTTCGAAGAGTACTTCCGGTGTTACGTTGTTGGGCAGGAGCAGGTCCGCATCATGCCCTATGATCCTCGGCAGCCCTATGAGCGGCGCTATGTCCAGGATCCTCCTGAGTATGCACCGGAGCTTCTGAAGCGGGTCGAAGGAGACGCCCTGAAGCTCTGCCAGGCGTTGGGTTACGACCTCAACACGGTTGAATTCGCGGTGCAGGATGGCGTCCCATATGCCATCGACTTCATGAATCCCGCGCCGGACGCGGACTACCACTCCGTCGGTCTTGCCAATTTCCAATGGATCGTGGAGACGGTGGCCGACTTGGCGATCAGGAAAGCACAGTCCCCCGTGCCGGGGAGCGCGGGGCTGCACTGGTCGCGCTTTCTCTCGGGTGGAACGATGAATTCGAGTGCCCCGGAAGGCACCAGGCCTGCCGATCCCACCCGCAAGGCTCTGATGAAGAAAGCTGCGGCGAAGCAGGCCGTGAAGGCCTCCGCGAAGAAGGGCGGAGACAGAAAGGGGTAGGCTGCCTGACAGTTCTGTAAAATGGCTCAACCACCATTTTCTCTTGCAATGCGAACAGGACCGAAAGGGCCCCCGATCGATGCGACCTTCGTTCACGCTGGGAATTGAAGAGGAGTACCAGACGGTAGACCCTGAGACGAGGGATCTAAAGTCCCACATCTCGACGGACATGCTGGCGCAGGGCAAGATCCGGCTCGAGGAGCGAGTCAAGGCTGAACTGCATCAGTCGGTGATCGAGGTAGGTACGCGGGTTTGCAGCAACGTCGAGGTGGCGCGCGAGGATCTGTATGACCTGCGACGCAACCTGATCCGACTGGCGGAGGAGAATGGGCTGGTACTGGTAGCCGGCGCTACGCATCCCTTCGCGGACTGGCGCACGCAGGAGATCTACCCGGACCCGCGTTACGACCAGGTTGTGGAGGATCTGCAACTGGTCGCACGCTCGAATCTGATCTTCGGTCTGCACGTGCACGTAGGCATTGAGGATCGTGATGCGGCCATACGGGTGATGAACTCGCTGCGCTACT
>CAXTGN010000289.1:0-6635 GCA_964243455.1 uncultured Acidobacteriaceae bacterium | reverse complement strand
GTCGCTGTGCCGGAGGACGTGAAAGAAGGCAAGCAGGGCGGCGAGACGAGCTTTTAGGTACCCTGCGGAGGTTGCGTAGGGCCAGGTGCCCTTTGCGGGGAGCGTGTGGGCACTTGAGACAGGGCCCATGCTTCACGTAAGGGTACCTTCGCCACCGATTCGTGAAGGATCTACACGCTTCCCCTATCGCCGGGCATTCAGGGACCCCTTGCGGCCTTCTTGTTTCATCTCCTTGCGATCGCAGCGCTGGCGGAGAGAACGGCATGATGCAGCTGTTTCCCTGCCCCGGCGGGAACAGGCCAAGCCAAAGGAGGAGGATGCGGACTTGGATCCGAGAGCAAGGCGCAGAAGGACGCGTCCAAGCCGAGTAGGCCGCAGTAAGGTGGAATCGAAACTGTCGTCCAACAGGCCTGCGTATTGAAGCCAAGCTCACCCTCTGGGTTACTTCCGAGAATGCGACATGCCCGGTTGATCCGCTTCGGAGGTGCCGAAATCGTAGAAGACGCGCATGAGGTTGCCATCGGGATCAGCGGCTACAAACTCTCGGAGCTGCCAAGGCTTATCCTGTGGCTCAGCAATGATTCTGGCCTGTGCGGCATTCCACTCCTTGAACAGATCGTCCACCTCGGACCTGCTGTCAAGATTGAGCCAAAAAGCGCTTGGTGAAGCAATACCGAAGCTTTTCCGAAAGGAAACACCGGTGAGAAACAATCGGCAACTTCCCCCTGGATATCCCGGCGATCCCGCCCTGTTGGTCATGCCAATCAAGGGTGAAGCCTAGGACGTTTACATAGTGAGAAACAGCTTTTGCCACAACACTCACGGGAACTTCAGGAACGGCTGCGGGGAAACGCATGCGCTCGGAACCCTCTTCAGAGGATAGTATTTGCGGCGATCGTATACGGTAAAGTCCTGTGAAACGCTGTTGTGTTGAGTTTGCCGGACCAGCTTCCAGCCAATCGCTCATGAGCCAGGGTGAGACGTACACTCAACGGGATGGGGAAACGCCCGGCGGTGAAAGCGAAGGGTGCGGGCAAGCCGCGTGCGGTGCGGCACCGGAAGGAAGCGTCCCCGGCGGGGGCGCCGCGCCCGGAGCTGGAGGCCTTGCAGGGGGAGCTTGGCTACGTATTCGGGGAGCCGGCGTTGCTGGTGCTGGCGCTGACGCACAGCTCGTACATCTATGAGGCGCGGCTGGGGCGGGCCAAGGCGAACGGCGACGAGCCGAACGAGCCCGGCACGGATAATGAACAGCTTGAATTTCTAGGGGACGCCGTGCTGGGGCTGGCGGTGACGGAGCTGTTGCTGCGGGCGTTTCCTGACCGGACCGAGGGCGAGTTGACGCGCATGCGGGCCAGTGTGGTGAGCCGCAAACGCATGGCGGAGCTGGGCGAGCAGATGCAGCTGGGCGCGGCGCTGAGGATGGGCAAGAGCGCCGAGGCGGTGGACGGGCGGCAGAAGATGGCCGTGCTGGCCAATGCCGCGGAGGCGGTGCTGGGGGCGATGTACCTGGACGTGTCGCGCGGGCCGGATACGCGGGCACGGTCGGGGGAGAAGGCTCTGGCGACGGTGCGCGGGGTGGTAAATCGGCTGCTGGTGACGCCAGATCTGCCTGGGATTCGGGCGGCGCTGGAAGCGGCGGCTCAGAGTGGGCAGGGGCGCGGAGCGCTGCGGGATGCCAAGAGCGTCTTGCAGGAACGTGTGCAGGCGGTGAGCGCGGGCAAGCTGGTCTATGCGGACGCGGGCGAGTCGGGACCGGCGCATGACCGACGGTTCACGGTGGAGGTCCGCCTGGAAGGCAAGGACGGACGGCAGCGCGGGCTGGCCACCGGCGAGGGCGGCAGCAAAAAAGAGGCGCAGCAGGCCGCAGCAGGCTTGGCGCTGGAGCGATGGGAGGAGCCGGATTCGGGTCGTGAGGCGGGGCTGGAGAGGGAGCCAGGCGAGAATCCGGGCACGGAGCGCATGCGGTGATGCTTGGTACCGCCAGGGCGCCAGGCAGGCCCCCGAGTGCTTTGGAGACCGTTGCGTCCGTGCTGCGGATCTGCGTCGTCGGGATGTTTCTGCTGACGTTTCTGTTTCAGACGTACCGGATTCCCTCGGGCTCGATGATTCCTACGCTGCAGATCGGGGATTTTGTGCTGGTCAGCAAGACAGCCTTCGTGAACGAGGAGCGAAGTTCGCGGTGGTCGCGGCTGGTACCGCCGTCGCGGGTGCTTCGGGGCGACCTGGCAGTGTTTCATTTTCCGCCGGATCCGGCGCACCTGCTGGTAAAGCGCGTGATCGGGCTGCCGGGGGACCGGTTGTACCTGCGGAATGGTCGCGTGTTTCTGAACAATGAGCCCCTGCTGGAGCCGTATGCGCTGTACACGCCGACGCGGCCGGACGTGTTTCGGGATGAGTTTCCGAACCTGCATGAGACGGACCCGAATGTGGATCCGGCGTGGTGGCTGGCGCTGCGACGGTCGCTGCGGCAGGATGGCAACCTGCTGATCCCCCCGGATCGGTATTTTGTGTTGGGCGACAACCGCAATAACAGCGAAGACAGCCGGTATTGGGGGTTCGTGTCACGGGCGGAGATGGTGGGGCGGCCCATGCTGGTGTACTTCTCCGTACCGAACGGGGCGGACGCGCCGGACGATGGGCCGGGGGCGAGGCTGCGATGGGTATTTGGCTGGGTGGAGCAGCGGGTGGGCGTGTTGCGGTAGGTGTGGTGCAGGTAAGGCAGAGTGCCTGTTTCGGGGAGTCACGGCAGGCAAAGCGAAAGCAGATCCCTGCGGGATGACAAACAAGCGGGATGATTCAAACGGAAGCGGAATGGCAAACGGAAGCGGGATGGCACATGGGGCGTCATCTTGGACGTGCGGAGACCTCGCTATCCGATCGGGCAGCCATGCCGCTTCAGGCAAAATACGAAGGTCCTCCGTTGCACTCAGGATGACGGCTACAGCATCGGGAGTGTGTGTCCCGCTGATCACCAACGTTCCGAAGACCGGCTGGGTGGGTCGGGTACACTGGGGTGGCCTGCCCTTCGGTGCGGGCCGCATTGGCGTGGCGTGAGGATGAAAGCGAACATGATGGAACAGAGCGCGGCTTCGCCGGCAGAGGTACCCCAGGAAGCGCCCCGTGCGCGCCGGGCCAGGGAACAGGCTGCGGAGACCGAGACGCCGCTGGAAGCGATTGCCTCGATGGCCGTGGTGCTCGTCATCGGCCTGTTTATTTTTGGTTTTGTGTTCCAGAATTTCGAAATCCCGTCCGCCTCCATGCAGAAGACGCTGCTGATCGGCGATCACGTCGTGGTGGACCGCATCACGCTCTCGCCGCCGACGAACTGGGCGCCGTTCATCCACTACCGGCCGGTACAGCGCGGCGACATCATCGTGTTTCTGAAGCCGAACCCGGAGTCGCCGGACCTGATTCTTGTGAAGCGGGCGATCGGGCTGCCGGGCGATCACATTCACCTTCAGAACGGCACGGTGTACATCAATGGCGTCCCGCAGACCGAGCCGTATGCCCAGCAGCCGCTGAACGAAGACGCGCTGGCGACGCAGACCCGCGAGGATGAGAGCGCGCCACGTCCCTATGAGCACTCGCGCGATGACTTCCCGGCAGACATCCCGGGCATCCAGGAAGCCTCTACGTTAAATCACGCTGCGGTTTGGGCGGAGAACCTGCCGGAGCACGTGGTGAATGGTGAGATCGTGGTACCGCCCGGCAAGGTGTTTGCCATGGGCGACAACCGGACCAACAGCCTGGACAGCCGCTACTGGGGCTTTGTGCCGACGGAGAACATCGAGGGCCGGCCCATGTTTGTGTACTGGTCCTTCCAAACACCGGCGGACCAGGAAGAGAAGACGACCCTGGGTGAGCGGCTTGCGTTCTTTGGGCATGAGCTGACGCACTTTTTTACCCAGACCCGGTGGGCCCGCACCTTCCACGTGACGCGGTAGAGTGCACGAAGCTCGAGGGTCGCGGATGGTGTAGCGACGCAACTGCAAAGACAACCGAAGATTCCCTTCGGGAATGACAACAAAGGGGTAGCCTTCTTTGTTGAAGGTGCAGCCCTCCTCCCTGAAGACAAATAGCCCTCTTAACGAGTGCTGCGTTGCTCCAAGACATGCACCTGCATCCACCCGAAACCGTTGTTGTGCCGACCTCCGCGAGCAGGGAGGCCGAGCCGAGCCTGGGGCGGCGGCCGTGGAACCGCCGTCTGCTTTGGAGCGCGGTGACGGTTGCTTTGGTGACCCTGCTGGTGCTGACGCCACCCCTGGTAAATGCCAACCGGTATCGCGGCAAAATCGCGGAATCTATGAGCAAGAGCCTGGGGCGGCCGGTGCACTTGGATAACGTTTCCCTTCACCTGCTGCCGGTTCCGGGCTTTACGTTACAGAATCTGGTGGTCAGTGAAGACCCGGCGTTTGGTGCGGAGCCGACGATTCGGGCCAACACGGTAGAAGCCACGCTGCGGGTGAGTTCGCTGTGGCACCGGCCCGTGGAGTTTTCGCGGATGCGCTTTGTTGAGCCGAGTGTCAACCTGGTGCGCAACGCGCAGGGTCGCTGGAACCTGTCCGACGTGCTGCTGAACGCGTCGCACGTGCAAAGCGCTCCGACAAGCCAGCAGAAGGCCGGGCCGAAACCGCGGTTTCCGTACATCGAGGCCACAGGGGGCAGGGTGAATGTGAAGCTTGGCGCGGAAAAGCTCCCTTTCTCGCTGACGGACGCCGAGTTTGCCCTGTGGCTGCCTTCTCCGCAGCAGTGGCGCGTGCGCCTGGCGGGACAGCCGGCGCGGACCGACAGCAACATCACCGATCCGGGACGGTTGCAGATCGAGGGCGAGTTGCGTCATGCGACGGCCGCCGCTGCAGTGCCGGTGAACTTTCGCGCGAGCTGGCATGATGCCCCTCTGGGCGAGGCGACACGCATTCTGGCGGGGGATGACTGGGGATGGCGCGGATCGCTGAACGTGGATGCCACCCTTACCGGTACCCTGGGCGACGCGCACATGGCCAGCAAGCTGACGCTTGGCGGTCTGCGACGGGCAGACTTCTTTCCCCCGCATCCCTTGGATCTTCAGGTAACGTGCGAGTCGGGATTCACCCTGCACCCGGCAACGGTTATGGGGCTGCGGTGCAGTCTGCCGGACGACGCACCGGAGCCGCTGAGGCTGCAGGCTGATCTTGTGCGTGTCCAGGGATTGAAGGACACCCCGGTCTCGCTGAAGGGGGACGCGATCCCCATCCGGTGGGCGATGCTCTGGGCTTCCCTGTTTTCGCAGCGTGTACCGACGGACCTTCCGACAACGGGCACCGTGGACATCGACCTGGCGCGCGCGACGGCGGCGACAGATCGCAGCGGCCAGCAGGCTACGAGTGATTTGCAGACGAGGGGCAAGCAGTATCCGGCCCATGTGGTGCAGAGTGCTGGAGCCGGATGGACGGGGACCGTCCGATTGACGATGCCGCAGGGAGCGCAGTCTCCAGCAGCCGAGAGCCCCGGTGCGAACGTTCTGACCTGGACCGCGCAGGCACCCGAGGCGACGGGCAGGTGGCCGTCCCTGCATCTCCTTCCCACGACAGTGGTGCTGGGGCCGGATGCCACGGTGGCGCTGGCAGGGGATCTCCGGGAGGGTGGTTACAGCTGGAGCGTGGACGGAAGCGCGCCTGCGGCGGCGTTGCTGCAGCCAGCACGCTACCTTCCGCAGCTTGGCGATGGCCTGGAGACCCTTTTGCCGTATCCGCCTACGGGGACAGCGGCGGCTCGTGTGCAGTTCATGTGTACACGGACGTGGAGCACAGAGCAGCGCTGCACCGCGGGTGACCCCGTGGCGGGTTCGGCGAAGGCGGCGGGTGTGTCGAATGGGCGGGTGCGTCGCCGGCGTTGAGGGTGCGGTCAAGCAGCGGGTTCCCGTTCGGGGAATGACAACCAGAAAAACGACGGCAACACCTTCCTGCAGGCGGTACCCCTCTCAAGGACGTGAGATGGGGGTGAGTTGGCGGGTGTGCACTACAGAGCGCAGCTCCGGGGTGCCGCCGTCGTTTACCTGGATTTCGGTGGGTGAGGTTTCCACGAGGACGCGTTGCGTGGTCTGGCCGAAGCCGGGGATGCGGATTCTTTGGGTTGTGCTGAACTGCCCGGAGCGCACGACAAGAGGGACATCGGCGACGGCACCGCCCTCGTTGCGTACCGTGACGGCGACCAGAAAACCGGTGTTGTGGCCGGGGCCGGCGGGCGTCTGGCTGGTGTCCACGTCCGCGATCGGGAGATCGGGCAGACCGCGGTCGCGCAACACCCAGTCGGCAAAGAACCATCCCAGGTCCTTGCCGCTTTGGTGTTCGAGCAGATGTTGGAAGGCGATAGCCTGGGCCTCCGGGCTGTCCTTCGAGGGCGGCTGGGTCCGCCAGGCGGCCAGGGTGGCGCGCAGGGGCGCTTCGCCGGCAATGTCACGGAGCATCCACCAGACCGCGGCGGCCTTGCGACGATAGAAGAGCTCGTCAAGGGCGAAGATGATGGGCTGCCCGGGTTTGGTGTCAGTGGGCGAGGTGAGTTCCGGCTCAGCCAGAGCGACGGTCCCCAGGAGCTCCTGCATCTGGTTCAGCGCAGCGCCGCGTGCGCTCTCGCGTTCTACCCATAGCAGGGCGAAG
>CAXTGN010000288.1:4025-6664 GCA_964243455.1 uncultured Acidobacteriaceae bacterium | reverse complement strand
CCGTTACACCGTCGGAGCGTTCGATCCCGTAGCGCGTGATGGGCAGGTAGGAGCGATCCAGGCCGACCAGGGTGATGTCTGTGCCGTGCAGGGTCGTAATAAACGGCAGCCGGACGCCGCGGGTGGCCAGCATGTCCCGTGCAAGCAGCGCGCTTACAGAGTGCGGAATCGCGTAGTGCACATGGAGCAGATCGAGCCCGTATAGCTCAGCCACCTCGGCCATGCGAGTCGCCAGCGCGAGATCGTACGGCGGGTACTCAAAGAGCGGGTAGTTCGAGACGGGCACCTCATGGTAGAAGATGCCGCGCTCTCGGCCGGTCAACCGAAATGGTTGTGAATACGTGATGAAGTGGACCTGGTGTCCGCGCGCAGCCAGCTCAATGCCGAGCTCCGTGGCCACAACGCCGGAGCCGCCGTAGGTGGGATAGCAAGTGATGCCGATCTTCATGGGCGGGTGCTCTTCACTGGCGGCATTGGCTCCTGTAGCTGGACGTCCGCGCCACGGCAGAAAAGACCTACCCGAGGCTGCCGTAATGGATGAGTTGGATACCCGAAAGGTGCGCATCTGTGCCGAAAGATTTCTTGCGTGCAGCCGTTGAGAGCACCGCCACCAGAGCCTCACGCTCAATCTCACGCGAGCGACGCAGCCGCGTGGTGACCCCATCCAGCTCGCGGTCGTTGTAGCCCGGATGGCAGACCAGCTCCCATGTGCCCGCGGGAAGCGCCCCCAGGAGATTCCTGAGCGTGCCCTCATCCAGAGTGCCCGTAGCAGAGACGCCGATCGTCCCCTGCGTTGTGCGGATATGGCCAGAGTGGATCTCGGGTTGGCGGAAGAAGCTGCGCTTTAGCGGCTGGAGTATGCGGAGCTGGGAGGTACGTGCGGCCGATCCGTTAGACAGCGGAAACGCCCAGGGCTGTTCAAACGGATTGCGGATGGCACGAACACCTGCCCGAGCGGCGGCCCGCAGCAAAGGCTTCAGAACAAACGGCAGGATGTGGGTGTGTTTATGTGTGTCGAGGTGCGTGATGGCGAGCCCGGCGTCCTGGACACGGCGGATCTGCGCGAACGCCTCGCGCTCGATGTCGCTTGGATCGATCTGGTTGCTGGCCAGGGCGCCCAGAAATGGAAGCAGCTTCGGGCGTAGGCTCCGTCCATCGCGGGCGATGAGGCTGGGTATCGAGCGCGGCGGCGATACCGGTACGCCATCGGTCAGCACGACATGGCACCCAATACCTAAACTCGGCCGGTTGCGAGCCAGAACGGCGGCATCGAGAAACGCAGGGCCGGCCGCCATGATCGTCGCAGAGGTAACGGCACCGGCATCATACAGCTCTGAAATAGCGCGGTTGACGCCGTGCGTGAGACCGAAGTCGTCTGCATTCACGATAAGGTGCGAGGGCATAGGGGCCGATCCGGATTGTAGAGCCGCTTGCCCTCAGGATGCGACGGGGCAGGGGATGTCCTGTTAAATTGCGTTCTTAGCCATGAGAAAACGGTTTGGAGCAGGACTTGTCGCGCTGAGTTTCCTTTCGCCTGCGATCGGTACACCGCAGCAGCCTTTGCCCCCTGCCGCCCGCAAGCCGGCGCTGATGCTGGGTGCGGCCTGGTACCCGGAGCAATGGCCGGAGTCACGCTGGGAGGCGGACCTGCAGCTGATGCAGGCCGCGCACATCAACCTGGTGCGCGTTGGGGAGTTTGCCTGGAGCACGATGGAGCCCACGGAGGGCAACTTCGAGCTCGACTGGCTCTTTCGCGCGGTGCGCCTGGCCGAGAAGCATGGGATCTCTGTCGTCCTGGGAACGCCCAGTGCCGCGCCCCCGGCGTGGCTGACGCAGAAGTACCCCGAAACGCTGCGCACCAAGGACGATGGCCGTAAAGACGAGCATGGCAATCGGCAGCAGTTCGATTGGAGCGACCCGAAGTATCGGGATCTGGCTCGGCTGATGGCCGAGAAGATGGCCGAAAGGTTCGGGAAGGACCCCGACGTCATCGGCTGGCAAATCGACAATGAATACGCCTCTGAGAGTTACGGCCCCGCGACCCGGGCCCAGTTCGGGCAATGGCTCAAAGCCAAATACGGCACCCTGGATAATCTGAACACGCGCTGGACCACCTCCTACTGGAGCGAAACCTATCAGGACTGGTCTCAGATACCCATCGAAGAGCATGGGGGCAATCCCGGGCTGCTGCTGAACTGGAAGGAGTTCGTCACCGACACGTGGCGAAGCTACCAGCGGAACCAGTTGGACGTCATTCGTGCCCACTCCGACAAACGGCAGTTCATCACAACCAACATGATGGGCTGGTTCGACGCCTACGACCACTACACGGTGTCGCAGGACCTGGATCTGGTCTCCTGGGATGACTACGTCGGGACAGGGCACCTTGATCCTGTGGCGAATGGCGCTATTCATGATCTGACCCGCGGCTTCTTGCGGAAGAATTTCTGGGTGATGGAGACGCAGCCGGGATCGGTGAACTGGTCGCCCGATAACAACGTGCTGGACAAGGGCGAAGTCCGAGCCATGGCATGGAACGCGGTCGGCCACGGCTCAGAGGCCGTGGAGTACTGGCAATGGCGCAGCGCGCTGAACGGGCAGGAGCAGTACCACGGCACGCTGGTCGGGGCCGATGGATC
>CAXTGN010000288.1:0-4015 GCA_964243455.1 uncultured Acidobacteriaceae bacterium | reverse complement strand
TCGCCGGTGCCCTTATATGCGGAGGTCCAACAGATCGGGGCGGAGTTTGCGAAGGTGGCTCCGGCGCTCGCGGGCACCACCGTACACTCCGATGTCGCCGTGCTGCAGGACTACCCCAGCCGGTGGGCGATCGACTGGCAGCGGCACAATCGTGCCTTCGACCCCGTTGCCTCGCTCATGAGCTACTACCGGCCGCTGCACGGGCTGTTGCGTTCGGTGGACGTCATCGGGGATACGGCGCCCCTGGACGGGTACAAGCTGGTCGTCGCGCCTGCCCTGAACGTGATCACGCCGGAAGCGGCGCGCCATCTGGAAGCGTATGTGCGGTCTGGCGGCCACCTTGTACTGGGGCAACGCAGCGGGATGAAGGACGGCGACAACAGCTTGTGGCCGGAGAGGCAGCCGGGTCCGCTTGCCGGGCCCCTGGGCGCCCGCGTTGCACAGTGGTATGCCCTGGACGCGGACGTGCCCGTGACCGGGGACTGGGGTGCATCGGACACCAAGATCTGGGCCGAACAACTCGAGGTGACTTCGCCTGAGACCAGGGTGCTCATGCGGTATGGCAAGAGCAACGGCTGGCTGGACGGGCAACCAGCCGCCGTTACCAGGAAGCTGGGCAAAGGATCGATCACCTATGTAGGGGCGGCGCTCGACGATGAGGCGATGCAGCGTGCTGCGCGGTGGATGATCGGCGAGGCGGGCCTCGACCCGGTGCTGCCCGAGATTCCCGCCGGAGTAGACGTGGCGGTGCGTTCGGGCCAGGGCAGACGTGTGGTGATCCTCACCAACTATGGCGACGAGACAAAGAGCGTTCTTCTGCCCAGGCCCATGACGGACTTGTTGGGCGGTGGCGAGGTTGCTTCGGTTCAGCTGCCCCGCTACGGGGTCGCGGTGCTGGGGGAGCGCTAACGATTTCGGCAGGTTCCAAAAGTAACTCAAAGAAAAACCCTTGGGTCCACGTCGCGACGTAAAACGTTTGACCTCTAGGTGATCGGGCGCGGTCTGCTTCCGCCGGAAATGGCCGGGAGCAGGACCCCGATCCGCTTGCGTGCGGGAAAGCCCGCAGGCAGTTGACAATCGTCTTTCTCGCGGAGTAGAAACCGCTTCGGACCATCACTGAAGCGTTTCAGGGAGTTCTCCCGCAGGTTTCGTCACCTGGAGTCCAGAGGGAGATCCCGGCAAGATTCTGCCTGGTGGACCGATTCGTCGTTGGCAGGCATTGCCAGAAGAACTTTTGGAGCAGTGACGTTGAAAGGTACAAGGAGCAATAAGGCAGCTATGAAAACAAGACGCAGCATCAAGCGCGCACTGGTGGGGTCGGGCGTGCTCTCGACATGTTTGCTGGTGCCGTCGGGCATGGTTCGCCTGACGCCGATGGCGTATGCACAAGCAACCACGGCCAGTCTGGGTGGAGTCGTCACCGACAACACCGGGGCGGTGGTTCCCAAAGCTCAGATCGTGCTCAAGAGCACAACGAGCGGTGACACCAGGACCTCGGTCAGCAACGACTCGGGTGTATTCAGTTTTTCGGCGGTGCCGATCGGCGACTACACCGTCACCATTTCTGCCACGGGCTTCAAGAGCTTCGAGCAAACAGGAATTCACCTCGACCCGGGTGACCAGCGCTCGGTTCGCGAGATCAAGCTGGCGCCGGGCGGTGCCAACGAAACGGTCGAGGTCACCTCGGCGGCGAATACGATCAATGTGGACTCCGGTGAGCAGAGCTCGCTGATCTCGGCAGAAGAAATCCAGCATCTCTCGGTTGAAGGCCGCGACGTAACAGAGTTGCTGAAAATCCTGCCCGGCTTCGCCATCTCTCGCGGCGGTGCGGGTAATTTCGACAACTCCGCCTATGACCCCGCACAGGTAAACCCCACGGGCGCTCTGGGCCAGTATGCGGCTAACGGAACGCCGGTGAACGGCCAAGCGCTGCTGTCAGACGGCGTTGACATCACGGATCCGGGCGCGTTCGGCGGGGCTTTGCAGAACGTGAACTATGAGCAGGTCGCTGAGGTGAAGGTGCAAACCTCCAGCTTCACCGCCGACACCGCGCACGGCCCCATTGTGATCAACGCGGTCGGTAAGTCCGGCGGTTCTCATTACCACGGCTCGATTTACACCTTCGCGCGCACGTCGCAGCTGAACTCCACGGACTGGATCGCCAACTACAGCAAGCAAGGCAAACCGCCCGACCGGTACATCTACCCAGGTTTCACCTTTGGCGGCCCGATCATGATTCCGGGCACAAAGCTGGGTAAGAGCAAGAAGCTCACCTTCTTTGCCGGTGCTGAGGATTACGCACAGCGCAATGCGTATGCCTACGGAAGCGCTTCCGGAGCCACCCTGACTGCCCTTGTTCCCACGGCTGGTATGCGCAACGGTGACTTCAGCGCAGCGCAGGTTCAGCAGTATCTCGGCAGCGCATACACCGTGGATCCGAACGGTGGACCCTGTGCAGACAACGGTTCAACCACAGGCAACGTTCCGGATGCGAACATCTGTCGCGTTCCTGTCACAGCTCCAAACGGAACGGCGCTTGTCAACGGCAACATCGCGAACTACCTGGATCCGCTCGGCAAGATTTACCTGAACGAGATGCCCATGCCGAACACCGCCAGCAACGGCACCTATAACTGGATCACAACAAACCTCATTCGCAACGATCTGTGGCAGGCCCGTGGCCGTGTGGATTACGCCGGAAGCGACAGAGACCACATCTTCGGCAGCTACAGCATCGAGAAGGGAGTTCAGGGTGTTCCGCAGAACGAGTATTATTCGGCCCGCGGCAACCTGGGTGGCATCAACATACCCGGCGGTGGTTTGATAAGCCCTCTCAGCTCCCACGTGGCCAGCCTGAACTACACGCACATCTTTGGCCCTTCTCTGACGAATGAGTTCTATGTAGCCGGTGTCTACTTCGACCAGAACTTCGTAGCGAAGACGCCATCCGCGATTGCAAACAATCCCTACCAGGGCGTGTTCAACAATGGCAGCGTCGTTCAGCCCACGCTGGAAGACTACGGCAACGACGGCCTCCCGCTGCTCCGGACGCCTGACACCAGCTTTGGCGGTATCTTCGCCAAGAAGCAGGTGCGCGTCGCCGGCGACAACGTAACCAAGGTGCTGGGTCAGCACACCTTCCGCGCTGGCATCTTCTACCAATGGGACAACAACCCGCAGGTCGCGCCGTTCATCAACACGAACGGCACCGTCAATCAGTACTACAACGGTGAGACCTTTACGGATCCGGTGCAGGGCTTGATCCACTCAACCGGCGTGGTCGGTAGCGGCAACGGTGGAAACTACCTCGCCAACTTCGGCGAAGGCATCGTCTTCCAGTACAACCAGACGAACATCGCTCCGGAACCCAACCTGTTTTTCTGGAACCTGTCGGGTTACGTTCAGGATCACTGGCGTCTCACCAGCAGGCTCACCCTGGATCTCGGTGTTCGTCTGGAGCACATGACACCGTGGCAGGACACCCATAACGTCGGTGTGGCTACGTTTACGTCGGCCGCGTATGACTCCGGGGTGAACTCCGCGGTTGCACCAGGCCTCCGGTGGCACGCGATCGATTCCTCCATTCCTAACGGCGGACGTCCAACACGCTGGGCGTTTGTGGATCCGCGCGTGGGCTTCGCGTGGGACGCTTATGGGAAGGGTGACACCATCGTACGCGGCGGCTTCGGTATCTACCACGCACACGACGCCTATAACGATGCAGACAATCAGAGTGAAACCGTTCTGGGTCTGCGCACCTATCAGATCAATGGACCTATCCTGCAGTCCTCGGTGAGCTCGCAGCGCTCCGTTGCCGTGGGTGCGAATGGCTTCGTCTCTGACTCCTCGGTCTACGCCTTTGATCCGAACGATGATCAGGAACCTGAGGTGTACACGTATAACCTTGCGGTCGATCAGCGCCTCGCGGGCAAGATGCTGTTGGAAATCGCCTACGTGGGCAACTACAGCGACAAGCTGCTCAATGACGGATCGACGCAAAACACGACGCTGGATG
>CAXTGN010000287.1:0-6674 GCA_964243455.1 uncultured Acidobacteriaceae bacterium | reverse complement strand
CAAGATGCTGTTGGCCATGGTTACGGATGTGCGCGTCGTCATCATCAAGCTGGCCGACCGGCTGCACAACATGCGAACGCTGGAGCATCTGCGGCCCGAAAAGCAGGCGCGCATCGCCAAAGAGACACTGGACGTCTACGCGCCGCTCGCTCACCGGCTGGGTATGGGCAAACTTCGCGGGGAGTTGGAAGACCTCGCCTTCCGGTACGTCGATCCCCATGCCTACGCCAAACTGACCAGCGAAGTAGACTCTCTACGTGGTGAGGGCGAAGCCTTTCTCGACCGCATCGTGCTTACGCTCGAGAGCAAACTACATGACTCAAACATCCACGCCCGCGTGGAATCGCGGATCAAGCGTCTGTATTCGATCCAACAAAAGCTGAACCTGCACTCGATCCCCGTGGAACAGGTCTACGATCTCTTTGCGGTTCGCGTCATCACGCAAAGCGAACAGGACTGCTACGCGGTCCTCGGTCTTCTGCACTCCATGTGGCGTCCTGTTCCGGGCCGGTTCAAGGACTTCATCGCCATGCCGCGGCCCAACCTTTACCAGTCGCTGCATACGACGCTCATTGCCGAGGGCGGTCATCAATTCGAGGTGCAGATACGCACCGACGACATGCATCGCGTCGCCGAAGAAGGCATCGCGGCCCACTGGAAGTACAAGGCATCCGACAACGTCAGTGCCAAGGACGAGCAACGCCTCGCCTGGGTTCGCCAACTGATGGAATGGCAGCGGGAAATGACCGACCCCAACGAGTTTATGTCGACGCTGCGCATCGACCTTTACCCGGAAGAGGTCTACACCTTCACCCCCAAGGGCAAGGTCATCGTGCTGCCCAAGGACGCCAGCCCTGTCGACTTTGCCTATGCCATCCACACGGATGTGGGCCACGCCACCACAGGCGCCAAGGTCAACGGTCGCATCGTGCCACTGCGTTCCCGGCTACGCAACGGCGATATCGTCGAGATCGATACCCAGGTAGGCCATTCCCCTTCCCGGGACTGGCTCAGCTTCGTCAAGAGTTCCCGAGCGCGCAACAACCAACGCGCCCGCGCCATCGAGATTGGCAAGAAGCTGCTGGAGCGCGAGGCTCGCAAGTTCAAACTGGGGTTAAGCAAGTTCGGGACCGCCGACTTCGATCGCGTAGCCGGCGAATACGGGTTAGGCGGGGAAGAAGATCTGCTCGCCGGTATCGGCTTTGGTAAGTACTCCACACGGCAGGTTCTGAACAAGCTCGAGCCTGGGACCACCCAGGCCAGCATTTCGGAGGCGCACGCCGAAGAAAGCCCGGTTCGGGACGCGCTCTCGCACATGAGCGAGGCCGTCAAGCGTGTCTTTTTCGGCAAAGGATCAGAAAGCCTGCAGGTGGAAGGTCAGGACGACCTGCTGGTCTACCGCGCCCGATGTTGCAACCCGATCAAGGGCGAAGAGATCATCGGCTACGTCACGCGCGGCAAGGGTGTAGCCGTCCACGCCCGGACCTGCCCCAATGTGCAGAACCTGCTCTACGAAGCCGATCGCCGGATCGAGGTGGAATGGTCCAGTGGACCGTCGGCAGCGACGAATGCAAACGGCGGTCCGAAACCGACCACCTATCCGGTGAAGCTCACGGTGCTTGTTGACGACCGTGCGGGTCTCTTGAAGGAGTTTGCAGCCATCATCTCCGAAGATGGCACCAACATCCGCAGCGTTGACACCCGCCCCACGGAGGACGGAGAGGTCCACGTCGACTTCGTCATTGAAACCGTCGATGTGCGCCATCTCACGCGCTTACAGCAAAACCTCCGCAAGGTGCCGGGCGTACGCGACGTTCACCGCGTTCAGAAGGTTTAATTCAAGGCACCCCCCGAGATCGGGATGGTAAGGCTACCATAGGGGTGCCCGCCTCCATATTCGATCTCAGGGCCAGGATGTTTCATGCAATTCAAGCGCCTTCCGCTACGAGTGGCATCCGTCGCCTGCTGCTCCATCGCTCTCTCATACGGTACGCCTACGGGCCGCGCTCAAAGCTTTCAGCACATGCAGCTTATCCAGGGGCTTTCTCCTGCGGAGATGACGACCCTTGACCGCCTGCATGAGCTCTCTACGCTGCCTGATGGGTCCTGGCGCATGCACGTAGGCGACCTCGCGCACGGTGAGTCACCCACGGTGGACGACAGCTCCTGGCAGACCGTCACGGCACCCTTCACCGGCAGCAAGGATGCGCTCTGGTTTCGCCGGGAGATCACCATCCCGCGTACGCTGCACGGCTACAACCTGACCGGCACCGACGTCAGCTTTCAGTTCGAGGCAGATGCCAACGGGCCGATGCCCGAGATCATCTACTTCGACGGTCGCCGCGTCGCGCTGGGCGACGACCTTGAAGAGATTCCGCTCCTGCACAACGCCAAGCCCGGCGACAAGATCCTGGTTGCAGTGAAGCTGCTGCCCACCGTGGACGAGAAGCGGTTCCGTAGAGCGACGATGCGGATCACCTTCGCGGCCTCTCGCCCAAGCCCGCAGGATCTCGAGAAACAACTGATTTCTGCGTCTTATCTCGTGCCTTCGCTGGCTCCCGGCGATGCCTCCCAAGCAGGCGCGCTGAAAACAGCCATCAGCACCGTGAACCTGCATGCGCTCGATGCGGCGAACCAGGTTGCCTTTGACGCCTCCCTGAAGACCTCGCAGACCAAGCTGGAAGCATTACGGCCGTTGCTCCAGACAGCGAACTTCCACCTGACCGGCAACGCCCATATTGACGCTGCGTGGCTCTGGCCGTGGACCGAGACGGTCGACGTGGTAAAGCGGACGTTCACCAGCGCGGCGCAGCTCATGCGCGAGTACCCGACCTATACCTTCTCGCAGTCCGCGGCCGCCTACAGTGAGTGGATGGCCGACAAGTATCCCGTGCTGAATAACGAGATCGCGCAACGGGTCAAAGAGGGTCGCTGGGAAATCGTCGGCGGTATGTGGGTTGAGCCCGACCTGAACCTGCCGGATGGCGAGAGCCAGGTGCGGCAGCTCCTCGTCGGTCAGGCCGAGTTCCAGAAGCTGTATGGCACCACGGCCAAGATCGGTTGGAACCCTGATTCCTTCGGCTACAACTGGCAGCTGCCGCAGATCTACAAGCGCTCGGGCGTGGACTACTTCGTCACGCAGAAAATGCACTGGAACGACACCAACCAGCTGCCGCTCAAGCTCTTCTGGTGGCAGTCACCCGACGGCAGCAAGGTGCTCACCTACTTCCCTGACGACTACGCGTATACCAATCTCGATCCAACACGGCTCAGCGCCAGCCTCGCCAAGGCCCGCACGCGTGCTCCCGGAATGGGCAACATGCTGGACCTCTATGGCGTAGGCGATCACGGTGGTGGTCCCACGCGGACCATGCTGGATGAGGGCCAGCACTGGATGGAGCCTTGGGAGGTCGTTCCCAAGTCAGAGTTCGCTACAGCGCTTCCCTACTTCCAGCAGATGCAGGCGCAACTGAACGCCGATTCGCCTACATGGAACTACGACACGCTGGGACGTGGTGAGGCGATCCTGCCGACGCCTTCCGCGGGCCAGATCAATGTGCCGACGTGGAAGGACGAGCTCTACTTCGAGTATCACCGCGGCATTTACACGACGCAGGCCGCGCACAAGCGCAACATGCGTGAGAGCGAGGAATGGACATTGAATGCCGAGAAGGCCGCATCACTCGCGTGGCTGAACGGCAAGGAGTACCCAGCACAGGAGCTGAACGAAGCCTGGAAGAAGGTGCTCTTCAACCAGTTCCACGATCTGGCTGCTGGCTCGGGCATCGCGACCATCTACCGCGACGCGCAGAAGGACTACGACCAGGTTAAGCTGTCGACGGACAAGGTCACCGATGCGTCGCTCAAGACCATCGCGGACCGCGTAGACACACGTGGCAAGGGCGATGTGCCGGTGTTTGTATGGAACCCTCTCGCATGGGAGCGCGGTGGGCTGGTTGAGGTGTCCGTGCAGATGCCGCGTGTTGTAGATACGGTATCTCTGGTGACTGCAAAGGGGCACGTTGTGCCGTCGCAGGTCCTGTCCAGCGACCCGGCGACGCACAGCTTTCGGCTGCTGGTGCAGGCGGAGGCTGTTCCGTCCATGGGCTACACCGTGCTGCATGCGGTAGAGGGTCACAAGGACTTTACCAGCGACCTGAAGACCAGCCATCTGACGATGGAGAACGACAAGGTGCGCGTCTCGCTGGACGCGAACACGGGCTGCATCACGTCGCTGTATGACAAGCGAGCTGGGTTCGATAGTCTTGCTTCCGGAGCATGCGGCAACGAGTTGCAGGCCTTCAAGGACACGCCAAAGCAATACGACGCGTGGAACGTCGATCCGGGCACGTTTGACGTGGCACCGACGCCGATCCACCAGGTGGACTCGATCCAGCTGGTGGAATCGGGGCCATTGCGTTCGGTGGTGCGCATCAAGCGCACCTGGGACAAGTCGACGTTTCAGCAGGATGTGATCCTGTATCGCGATGCGGATACGGTCGTGGTTAAGAACGATGTTGGCTGGCATGAGACGCATGTGCTGCTGAAGGCGGCATTTCCGCTGGCAGCTTCAGGACCGAAAGCTACGTTCGAGATTCCGTATGGCTCGATCGAGCGGCCGACGACGCGCAACAACAGCTTCGAGAAGGCACAGTTTGAGGTGCCGGCGATGCGGTGGGGGGACCTGGGCGATGCGCAGCACGGCTTCTCGCTCATCAATGAGTCGAAGTATGGCTATGACGCTGTAGGCAACACCCTGCGGTTGACGCTGCTGCGGTCGCCGGTGTGGCCTGATCCGGAGGCGGACCGTGGGGAGCAGCGCTTCAGCTACGAGCTGTATCCGCATTCGGGCGCTTGGAAGACAGCCGCGACTGTGCAGCGCGGGTGGGAGTTCAACTACGGGCTGCAGGCGATGCAGGTCAGCGAGCACGAGGGCTCTTTGGCTACGGAACACTCGTTCGCTGGGATTGAGGGCGGTCATGTTGTGCTGACCGCGCTGAAGAAAGCGGAAGACGGCATGAGCCTGATTGCGCGCTTCTATGAGTGGGCTGGACAGGGTGGTGATGTCAGCTTCCGCGTGCCGCAGGGCGTGAAGTCGGCCGAGGTGGTGAACCTGATGGAGCAGCCTACGGGGAAGACGCTCACGGTGAGTGGCGATACGGTCAAGGTGCCTGTGACGCCGTTCATGATCCAAACGGTGCGGCTGGAGTACTAGATTGGAGGGTACCCTCCCCCGGGGTACTTTTCGCCAAAGTACGTTCAACACGACACTTAGCGGGGTACCTGGACAGCTTCGCTCATTGTCCAGAGCCAGATGTCACGAAGTGCGCGCGAAGGTCCTCGAGGGGTAAATCCCTACTTAGGCCAGTGTAGCGAAACAGCTCCTAATTGCACGCAAGCGTATGCGGCTTTTTGAGCACAGAAAAGGGATACGGCGCGAGCTGTATCCCTTTTCTGTGCCGGTTCCCCGTGGCCGTTAGCCGATAGGTGGGATGTTGATGGTCTGACCGACCTGGATGTGGTCCGGGTCGGAGATGCCGTTATGTTGTGCGATCTGGGTATATTTGCCAGCGGAGCCGTAGAACTTTTCCGAGACCTTGCTGAGGTTGTCGCCGGCCTTGATGGTGTAGGGCTGGTCGTCGCCACCGGTTACGGTGAGACGTGGCTCGAAATCAGCGTAGGTCGGATCGACGGCCTTTGTGGCGTCCCAGACGCGATTCAGGACGACCTTGGAAGGCACATCGGCCTTGAGGATGAGCTTGTCGCCTTCCATGAAGAGGCCATCGAACTTGGCGCCTTCCGGAGCGAAGTCGGCAATGACCTGTCCTACGGAGGCGTATTTCTGCTGAAGAGCTGCTTGATCTGCCATGTTGTCGTTCTCCTGGTGCCCGCGAAAGCGGGACGTTCGCTGTATTGAGATGCGGGGGAGACTGTTGCGCCTGCCCAAAGCGGGAAAGTTCACCCCCAACACAGAGAAGTGTAAGTGGTGATGCTCCGCTTCGCTGGTCGCTTCCGCTTCAGAGGACGGCCGGACGAGTGGCTTAACAGGACCGGGAACACCAACGCA
The DNA here is from genome assembly GCA_964243455.1 of uncultured Acidobacteriaceae bacterium. Lineage (GTDB taxonomy): Bacteria > Acidobacteriota > Terriglobia > Terriglobales > Acidobacteriaceae > Granulicella. The sequence continues at coordinate 607 of CAXTGN010000287.1, read as the reverse complement.
ATCACGAACTCGAGCAGCGTGGTGAAGAGGCGAGCAGCAGCAGGCCGTGCCGATCGCGGTCACCATCCAGACGCTAGCGGCCGTCGTGAGGCCTTGGACGGTAGCGTCCTGGGAAGATCAGGCCGGCGCCGATGAAGCCGATGACATTTTTGTTTGAGATGTCGGGTTCGTACTAGGCTTTGGCTTTTGTGAGCGACTACGTTTTCCCCATGCGAACTTCTTCGAACACCCGACGCAATTTTCTCCTGGCAGGAACTGCTGTCACGGCGGCTTCTTTCCTCGATAGTGAGGCTCTAACCACCCCGCCTGCCGATGCATCTGCCAAAGAGTTCCTGAGGGAGTGGGAACGTGCCTGGAATAACCATGACGCGCACCAGCTCGGCCTCCTCCAAACCCCCGACGCCAACACGGTGAACCGTTTCGGCACGCTGGTGCAAGGCCGCGCTGCGGTCGAGAAGGCCCTCGGCTTCCTGCACAACCCCGGCGGACCGTATCATGACGTCACGGCGCCGCCCTTGCATCTGATCGACGTTCGACAGATTGCGCCGAACGTAATGATTCTGCAGGCAAGCTGGCAGAGCACGGTCATGACTCCGGATGGCAAGCT
>CAXTGN010000286.1:0-6696 GCA_964243455.1 uncultured Acidobacteriaceae bacterium | reverse complement strand
GACCGCGGGTGTGGCCCTGTTCCAAACCCGTTCCTGATGGCAAAGGCCGGATCTTGGGACAGGGCGTAGCCCAATGAGTGACTTCGTCGTCTAACGCTATGACTCCCGTCTGGGATCTCATCATGCTTCGCGTATCTTTCGCTGACATCGAATTCGACCCTCCACAGGGACCCACGGGCACTCCGGCCGGTAGTCGTCAGCCGGACGAGTGCTCGCAGCGGAGTGCCGCCGCTCCGACCTTGGCCGTTGTGGTACCCACCTACAATGAGCGCGCCAACATCACCGAACTTCTGCACCGACTCGAGACCGCGCTCGCGGGTATCTCCTGGGAGATTCTTTTCGTTGATGACAACTCCTCCGATGGCACAGCGGAGTTCATTGCAGGCTACGCCCGGCGGGACACTCGCATCCGGCTCCTGCAGCGCGTAGGCCGCCGCGGTCTGTCCTCAGCGTGTATCGAAGGCATGCTTGCCACCACGGCCCGGTATGTTGCCGTTCTGGACGCAGACATGCAACACGACGAGGCGATGTTACCCGCTATGCTGGCACGTCTACGCGAGGACAATCTCGATCTCGTCGTCGGCACGCGCAACGCGGGCGGCGGCAGCATGGGACAGTTCTGCCGAAGGCGCCAAAAGCTGAGCCGGTTCGGTCAACGCGTGAGTCGCACGGTGTGCCGCAACGCCGTCACCGATCCCATGAGCGGCTTCTTCCTCCTCGACCGCAGCTTCTTTCTGGAAGTCGTGGGTGACCTCTATGGTGGCGGCTTCAAGATCCTCCTGGACATGCTTTCCGCGTCCAACCGGCCTGTGCGCCACGGGGAGATCGGCTATACCTTTCGCCTCAGAAATGCAGGCGAAAGCAAGCTGGATGTGAACACCGGGGTGGAGTACCTATTCCTTCTGCTACATAAGCTCACACGCGGTAAGCTGCCCAGCCGCTTCGTGGCATTTTCCCTCGTGGGAACGGCCGGCATCGTGACCCATCTGCTGATCATGGCGTCTCTGCTGCACGGTCTTCACTGGCGCTTTTTCTGGGCTCAAATCGCCGCGACCTATGCGGCCATGACCGAAAACTTCTTCCTCAACAACCTCATCACCTGGCGCGATCGCAGCTTGCGCGGTCTGCACCTGATCACCGGGCTTATGTCGTTCTGGATCGTGTGTTCCTTTGGGGCGTGGGCCAATGTGGTCTTCGCACGCGCGCTCCTGCAGACAGGCCTTCACTGGTACATTGCTGCTGTTGCTGGCATCGTGCTCAGTTCCGTGTGGAACTACTCCATGGCCAGCCTGTTTACCTGGCAACGATCCCAGCCGTGCCACGCCAACCTCCGTGCCGAGCTGCCCATCCACGACCTCAATCTCACACAGCAGTAGTCGCCAGGCTCACCGAGTTACTTCTTCGCTCGGGGCACATAGAGGGTCGAGTTCGCGCCCGCCTCTACGGCTGTGCCGTGGCCATGGCGCTCACTGACCTGCCGGACATACGCGCTCAGAATGGCATGCTGAATCTCCGGAGCGAAGCGTTCCTGCTGGATATCGTCCCCGCGCTCGAGAGGCGCGTCGGTCTGCACGACAGCAAACCGTCCATCCCGTAAACCATCGGTGATCTCCCTGGCGTTGAGCTTGCCGAACCACACCAGCCGCGTCGCATTGAATGGGTCGAACACAAAAGGCTTTCCTGCGGCGTAACACTCCAGCAGGCTCTCACACAGCGCCGGTCCAGGCCGCGCTCGCAAAAAGGCAACGTCGCGCGCAAAGAAAGCCTGCTTCACCTGCATCTCCTTCCAACGTGCTACCGGGTTCCAGTTCCCGGAGAGGCCTAGCGGGATCAGCAGCCAGAGGAAACAAAGGGCCGGCGCCCATGCCACGACCGCAGGTCGAAGCCGCAGCGTGCCCGCCAGTGTCGGGTCATCCAGAAAGAATCCGACCAGGATCGAAAGAGCCAGCAAAGAGGTGAATAAGGCATTGCTCGCCACGCCGCTACCCCCGCTGAAGTAGCCCCCAATGACGACGGCTGTCCCCAGCAGAAGGAGCGCGATGCGGCGGTCCGGCCGCTGCCATTGGTTAACGCCTGCAAATACGCCCAGTGACAGCGGCACCAGAACAGGCCCAAGCATGTTCATAAGCTGGAAGGGTACCTTGATCGGGAGATAGCGCCGTGGGGTGAGCATCTGTGCCAGGAAGAACGGACCCCCAAAGTGCGTGTTTGCCCACACCGCAACCGCAAGAAACACACATCCCCAAACCGCGAACCAGCCCGCGAGGAAAACCGACGTGAGCAGCAGGTCTAGGAAAACAGCCACGGGAATGTCGATGGGATTGTGCTTTAGGCTCAAGGCGACAACAAAGATCAGTGCGGCTGCGAACAATCCAGGCAAACTGCGACGATGACGCACATAGACAAGCAGCGCCCCGAGAAAGACAGCCTGAGCAAACAACTGCGGATCGTCCGCGCCCACATAGCTCTCACCAAATGAGCAGAAGCACGTCCAGCAGAACAGTCCGGCAAAGACGGACGCCTGTCGACTTCCTCCGAGGGACCGCACGATCAGCCCAAGGAACACAGCCCCAACCAGCAGGCTGAGGATCGAAAGGATCCTCGCCGTGAACAGAAAATCGTGGGTCACCCTGTGCAGGCCGGCCATCACGGCGAACGAGAGCATCGGGTAATTCACGCTCGTCCAGCCGAACCGCACGGGGTAAAGCAGCTGCCCATGCGTAAGACGGTTCGCGTTATACACGTTCCAGCCTTCGTTATAGTTAATCTCGAGAGGACGCCCCGCGCGCATCAATGGAACAAGAGAGGCAAAGGCCGCCAGACCAACACAAATCGAGGACGAGATTCTTTTCAATGGGAACCTGAGGGCATCGCCCCGTGAAGTTTCTGCAAGAGCATCCGCAACATCCTCGTGGATTCCCCGTCCTAATCTTTGAAGAAACCCATGGCATTGCGAGCCGGTATAGACCTGGGTCCCAACACTTTGGTGACATGCACGTTGCGCTGCGATCTTGCACCGATCATAAGGACATCGAACCATTTCCACATCAGCACAAACTCTTCCCAGCGTCTCCGAGTATGGCAGGCCAAATAGCTTTCGCTCAAGGCTGAGTCATGCCTTCGCAACCCGATCCGCCTTCCTGGGCGCCGTCGTCGCGCTTGCCCTGGTACTCCGGTTTCTGCTGGTAGCTGGCCTGCTGAGTCAGGTGTCCTCGCGCACCATCGACTACAACAACTTCGGCTGGGAAAGCTGGGAGATGGGCTGGACCGCTCGTAGCATTTTCCTGGGCCAGGGCTTTAGCTCTCCCTTTCTCGCGATTACAGGCCCCACGGCACTGGTGCCGCCTCTTTATCCGTACCTCCTGGCCGGTGGCTTTCACCTCTTCGGGCTCAACACCGTCAAGGTGGCTTTCGCCGTCCTCAGCCTTAACGGCTTTTTCAGCGCGCTCACCTGCATTCCGCTGTACTTCCTTGTTCTTCACGCGCTTACGCGCCGCCTTGCCAGGATCGCGGCTCTCGCCTGGGCTGTGTACCCCTTTGCTATTTATTTTTCCGCAGACCGCGTCTGGGACTACGCCCTTACCGCCCTGCTCTTCACCACCTGCCTGGTTGTCGCGCAGCGGCTCCACACGCTGAGTCTGTGGGCATGGCTCGGCTTTGGCGCCCTGTACGGCCTCACCGTACTTTCCAACCCATCCGTCGTGTCACTGCTCCCCTTTCTGCTGCTGATTGCCATGTATCGCGCGGCTCAGGCAGGCCGGCGCTGGTTCGCACCCGCCCTCCTGGCCACCCTCGGCTTTTTCGCCGTTTGCACGCCATGGAACGTCCGCAACCATCGCGTCATGCACGCCGACTTCTTCATCCGCGATGGTTTCTGGCTCGAGTTCTACGCCGGCAACAACGGGGACAGCCACGAATCCAACTCCGCGATCGCCCACCCGGCCAGCAACCCCGCCGAGATGCGCCGCTATCAAGCCGAGGGCGAGATTCGCTACATGGCCGAAAAACGTGCCCTGGCCATCAGCTTCGTAAAGCATCATCCCGGCTTCTTTGCCGTCGCTACCGCACGGCGTGTCGTTCGGTTCTGGACCGGCTACTGGTCTTTCCGCCCGGCGTACCTCAAATACGAGCCCTTTGACCTCCCTAACGTCCCCTTCTGCCTCGTCCTGTCGTTCTTCACCTTCCGCGGCCTGCGTCGCTGGTGGCGGGAGGACCGTGAGGCCGCACTGCCCTACGCGCTTGCCGTCCTGATCTTTCCCCTCCCCTACTACCTCACGCACGCCTCCATGGACTACCGCCAGCCGCTCGAACCCATTGTGATTGTGCTGGTCACGGTAGGGGTCTTCGGCACTGGCCTCCGTCGCGAACCAGGCCCGGCACACTCGGCGCCGAAACCGTCGCGGAGCCCGAGGCCGTGCTCGCCTGAGCACCGGCTGCGTCTTTGCGGGCAGCTTACAGAACTCTTACACACAGGACGGGCACTCCTCACTACGCTTGGGAGTGAGGAGATTCACCCCCGAATGACTTCCAGCACGCTTCAAGATCCGACGCTGACCGCAGACGCGGATACCGCAGCCTCCATGACCGCCGGCCAGCTCGCCGCGTTGAAGATCAAGCAGGATCTCCGCATGGGCCGCGAGCACCAGGAAGGCCGCATTAACTGGATCACCAGCATCTTCATGGGCCTCTTTCACGTGGGTGCCATAGCCGCCCTGTTCTTCTTTTCCTGGAAGAACCTTGCTGCCGGGGTGATCATGTACTTCCTCGCCATCAACGTCGGCATCGGCATGTGCTATCACCGGCTGCTAACGCACCGCGGCTATCGCGTCCCCAAGTGGCTCGAGTACTTCCTCACCGCCTGCGGCACCATGGCGCTTGAGGGCGGTCCGATCTTCTGGGTGGCCACCCATCGCGTCCATCATCAGCACTCCGACCACGAAGGCGATCCGCACTCGCCCCACGACGGCACCTGGTGGGCCCACGCCGGCTGGATCCTCTCTGGGCGCGCCCTGCACTCTGAGACCGCTCTCCTCGGTCGCTACGCCCCCGATCTCTCCCGCGACCGCGGCCAGGTCTGGCTCTCCCGCTTTCATTGGTTGCCCATGACCGTCTGCGGCGTCCTGCAGGTCATCATCGGAGCCTCGCTCGCGCCCTCCGGTCATCGCATCGTTGGCGCGCTCGGCATGGTCCTCTGGGGAACCTTCCTGCGTACCTCGCTTGGCCTCCATGCCACCTGGCTGGTCAACTCGGCCACCCACCTCTGGGGCGCGCGCCGCTTTGAAACCAAGGACGACTCCCGCAACAGCTGGTGGGTTGCTCTGCTCACCGGCGGCGAAGGCTGGCACAACAACCACCACGCCCACCCTGTCAGCGCCCGTCACGGCTTTGTCTGGTACGAGTTCGACATCAACTACTACGGCATCTGGCTCATGGAAAGGCTCGGCCTGGCCAAGAGAGTCCAGGTCGCCAAGTGGGATCCCTCCAACCCTAAGCCCGCCGGCGTTCACTAAAGTCCAAGCACGCCCGCACAGCCCACAGCCGGTACAGCCCACAGCCGACCACCTTCACGTTTGTCATCTCGAAGGGATCTGCTGTTTAGAAAGCCGCCCACCCGGGCGGCTTTCCTTGTCTCACCACCCACGGTCACAGCCGCGGCCAGAACAGGAAGGGCACGATTTCAGCCGGCCAAAACCTCCTCACCTAGACAGCGGCTTCAGCCGCTGAGGTTCTTCCAGGACACCCTCGCAGGCAATCTGCTCCTACCCCTTCGCAAATTGCAAAGCCATCGCAACGCGCCATCGCGAAGCGCCATCCGGAGCGCCCCTCCCGCTATACTCACCACCTAAGCCATGAACCTCACCCGCCGCCGCGGCTCTAAAGCGTTCTTCCTCACGCTCGGCATCTGCCTCACCGGCCTCGCAGTCACGCTGAACATCACCTGGATCCAGCACAACACCAGTCGTCTGGCCTGGGTCATCCTCGGCATCGTTCTCTTCGCGATCCTGATCGCGGGCGTTGTCCTCAATACCGTCTTTCTGCTTCGCGAGATCCGCCGCAACGAGCGCCAGGACAGCTTCCTCAACGCCGTCACGCACGAGCTCAAAACCCCGATCGCCAGCATTCGCCTGTATCTCGACACCCTCGAGCGCCGCCAGCTCCCCGAAGAGCAACGCCGTCAGTTCTACCGCACCATGCGCGCCGATACCGACCGCCTCCTGAGCACGGTCGAGCAGGTCCTCAAAGCCGGCGAACTCGGCACTCGCAACCCGGCCAGCCGCACCCGCGTCGATCTCCACAACCTGCTCCTCGAGTGCACCGCTACCGTGCGCGACCGTCACCATCTCCCGCCCGAAGCCATCGAGGTCATGGACGTCCCCGGCCAGGTGCGCCTCTTTGCCTGGGGCATCGCCGAAGACCTCCGCACCGCCGTCCTCAACCTCCTCGACAACGCCGTCAAGTACTCCCCCAACGGCGTCAGCATCACCTGCCGCCTCAGCATAGAAAAGTACACCTACGCCATCGTCGCCATCACCGACCAGGGCCTCGGCATCCCCCCCACCGAACTCAAACGCATCTTCAAGCGTTTCTACCGCGCCACCACCACCGATCAGGTCAAAATCAAAGACACCGGCCTGGGCCTCTTCCTCGTCCGCACCATCGCCCGCCAGCACGGCGGCAACATCCGCGCCCAAAGCG
>CAXTGN010000285.1:3279-6724 GCA_964243455.1 uncultured Acidobacteriaceae bacterium | reverse complement strand
AACGGTTCGCTTCTGCGGCATGCCCCCAAGTTCAAGGCGAGCAATCGTCCGCCTCGGAACCCGGCTCTTTTCGGCCAAATACTCCTGAGACCAACCGAGAAGAGCGCGAGCTGCCCGCACCTGTTGGGCAGATATGGCACAATTTGTGCTGTTTAGGCTTGCGTCCATACCCCGGATATGGCACAAACGGTGGCGTTCCGCAAGAAAGGAACGACCGGACGAGGCGCTGATAACACCTCATCCGGCCTGACCATCACCGAGAGGATTTCGGCATGGCTGAAGATAAGATTACCAAGTCGGGCACGAACTCGCTCGACAAAAGGGCAGGAGGCTCCAAGCGTCGCGAGCTCTTGGAAGCGATCGGTTTCGTCGGGCTCACCGCCGCCGCCGCAGCTGGCTTCGTCCGCCCCGATCGGTTGGGTGCCGAGACAGGGGCTCCGACGCCTCCTGACGCGGACGGTGTCCTCCTGGCTGCCTGTGCGAGCTTCACGGAGGCTCATCGCCGGCTGAGCAAAGACCCGCAGGCAGACGAGGCTACGGTGCGGAGGCTCGTAGCTCGATGGGACGCAGCCGCCGAAGCGGTCACAGCCGCTCCGAAGCCGGTCACGCTTCTCGGCCGGGTGGCACTGGCCAAGGCAGCGAAGGCGGCTCTGGTCGACCAAGTCTCGGGTGGTCAGCCTTGGAAAGTGCATCAGCACGCAAGCCGTGAGGAACGGCTGGTTCTGGTTGCCCTGACCTGCATGTCGGAGTGCTGATCATGGCTGTCATAACTGTCGAACAGGCCGCTCGCCTTGAGTTCGAGCCGGTCATCACCGAGACGGTCATGTCGGCCTCGGTGTTCCGGGACCATTCGTCCGCGGCCTACACCACCTTCAAGATTGCGCAGCGTCTTCTTGCCTTCGGTCCAGACGACCTGGCAGCCACGCTGCTCAAGATCAACCCAGAGGACCCACTGGAAACCCTAAACGAGATCCGGAACACCGCCGAGTGGCTTCGCGGTCTGGTCGACATCTTCGACTGTGTTGATGCACGCGCCCTCTGCGCGCTCTCAAGGCATGCTGTTGCGGACAAGGTAACAGGAGGCATCCAGTGAGGACGCAATCCCAGGATGCGGCACCGAGCGCACTCAGCCTCGTCCGCAGGATCTTCTCTCCGGCCGAGGCGGCTCCTCAACCTTCGCACAACTGCGACGACCAGCAAGCCGATGCCACCCTGCTTCATCTCTGCAGCCAGATCCTGATCAACGGGGCCCATGCCAACGCCCTCTACGACGCATGGGAGAGCGAAGAAGCCGGGGTCCCTGCGGACGTAAGCGCCGAACTGGATGCCCTCGATGCCAAATATCGCGGACTGGTGGTTGAGGTCGGGAAGATCAAGGCTCGGACCAAGGAGGGCCTGGCTGCGAAAGCACGCGTCACGCTGACGCAGATCACGCTCAATGACGACAAGACTGCCAGCCCCGGCGATCCTAACTATCTGGTCTTCTCGCTGTGCGTAGATGCGATGTGGGCGGGAGATCGGTCGTGACGTGCTCGTTTATGTGCGGGCCACCTCTGATCGTGCGCCCTCCGCGAACGTGATGCGGCGGACGTGGCTGTCATAAGAGCCGCCGTGTGCAGCCCTCATCATTGCAGCGCAAAGGCGCCTGGAAGGGTTAACCGACCCGTTAACGGTCTCTATCGCGAGCGGCAGCGCACCTTCAGGCAACGAGGAAGCAGGACAGAACATGAAGCGGTCCCTCAGATGGATCTTCTATCAGGGACAGCAACATGACAGAGACGACACTCTCAACCATTGAGGAATGAAGATCATGCGAGCACTGAAGAGAAACACCGTTCTTGCGGCTGCAATGCTGCTTGGCTTGTCGGTCTCCGCTTTGGCTGAACGGCCTGCAGGAGATCCCTCGCACCCGGCAACCACCGTCACGGCGGCAGCGCCGGGCGGTTCTGCCGAGGGAGCACAGGGAGCCGGCAAACTCGTGTTCCTCTTCGGTTTGGGCGTGGCCAGCCTCGATGCTCATCATGAAGAACTGCTCGATAAAGCCTCTCGGCTCTACCGCGAAGGTCGCCCGATCATCATGATCGTAAGCGGTAGCGCCGACGCCACGGGATCGTCGGAAGGTAACCTACTCCTCTCACAGCGCCGCGCGGACGCGGTGGCGCATGGACTGCTGGAGCGTGGGATCCCGGCGGAACGCACCCAGATCCTCGCCAAGGGTGAGACGAACCCAGAAGTGCCGACTGATCGCGGGGTGCCAGAGGCGCAGAACAGGCGCGTCGAGGTCACATGGCGTTAACAGAAGATCTTAAGGTCAAGGAAGTCCGCGTCGCCAGCCTGATGACCTACCTACCGGAGCACTGATGCCGACGCTGCACCCGATCAGGTCGAACAGAAGTGTCTGCCTCTGCGATCCAGATCATCTGGCGTCATCATAGATAGTATTACACCAAATACGTGTGTAGTCGCATGGGGACGGACTCCTGAGACCAGACGTGGTAACAGAAGAAAATCCCCGCGATAGCACGCGGGGGTTGTTTTATGCGGTCTTGACTGCGCTGGTCGCAGGACCGGCACGCAGACGATACCCGCTCCACACCGGCATGGAACTGGGTGTCTGACGTCATCGCCAACATGGGTTTAGGGTGCTCAACCCTCTTTCAGAACAGAGACGGAACAGTGACGGGATCTCGGAAAACTGCCGATTCTTTCTCTCATCTCTGCAAGAGAAGTGGTGTTATCTTGCACTCCATAATCCCGCTGACCGTCATTCCATAAACCATGGGTTCCGGTTCAATTCGCGTGGTCGCGAAGGCCCTTGCAATCCCTGGCTCGCTCTGTCTATGCTAACGCTATGGCACTGAGTTCGCCCGCTATCGCGCGTATGAGTCTAGCGGCAGGAATGTCGTATAGCAGCGTCGAGCGCTGCACTCGGCCACTCATTGTCGCCGGCGAATGGCCTTCGAGGGCCTCTCCGGATTTGCTACCGGAACACATGGCGGCGCTCATCATCAGCTTCGGTGCTCATCTCCCAAGCGATGGGATGGAGGCCGTGTCCTTAGCCGAGACCATGACGTGTACCGGGATGAAGGTGGGCTTGGACACTCCCGTCTCGTCTTCGGACAAAGAATTGGCGGATCATCTGCCGATCTTCGCGGATATCATTGCTGATCGGTCGATCGCCCTGACTACCTACCTGAGCCGCCTGATATCCAGGCTGGCCCAGATGACCGGACCCGAGCGGATGGCACTAACCGGCGAGATGATCCACTCCAACTGGGTGCTGGAACTGTCTTTTCAGTATCCAAGAGCTACGGCCGTCTGGAGCGCCCCATCGGGTAGGAGCGTCGCTCTTGGTGAGGCTGACCACCGCGAGAAGATCACGGTGATGTGGGCGAATGCCCAAACCATAGATGCAGATCTGTCCAGAGCAGGAACTGGGGGCGTC
>CAXTGN010000285.1:0-3269 GCA_964243455.1 uncultured Acidobacteriaceae bacterium | reverse complement strand
TTTTATCCACTGCGGCGGACATCTGCCGCGTCGCATTTGATCTTCGGCGGCGGCAGCTTGCCAGCCAAGATCCGTCGACTGACGACCACCGGGGCGAGACCCTGGCTACCCCGAAGCGGGCACCTAGAACGAGGAAAGCCGCCGTCCCTGGCAGGACGGCGGCTCTCGTTAGTCGGACTACCGGTCAGAGCACAACTGAACGGACAGCTTACCCCACAAGTGAGCAGTCTAGCCACGGGGTTGCCCGAGCGCAATCTCAAAGCAAGCGTCGCCCTGATCGGCCTCTTCATCTCGAAGGAGCCCGCCGATATGGCAACCGAGCTAGACGACCTCGAACCTATACCTCTGACGGCGCTTGCCCGTGAGGTCGCACCCTACGCCGTAGCTGTCGGTCGGCCAAGGCCGAGCTACCGCAGCATCTACGTGATGGTGATCAACGGAGACTTGCCTGCCTACCAGGACGGGGCTCGCTGGTTCTTCCGGCGCGCTGACCTACCGGAGGTCTTGGCCAATCTGGGTCTGACACCGGAAACGCGGAAGCGCTCGCCGAAAGCCCGAACGCGACTATCCCTTCCGGGCTCTGCGCATTCCTCGATCCTCACCGCATAGAAAAGGCCGCCCCGTGGAGAGCGGCCTTCCCTGGAATTGTGTCTCGGACCTGAACAACCGAGACTTAAGCCCTACGAAGCGTTTCGTCTAGTCTCTCCTCCGTGCGGCATGGAAAAAGTCCATGCCTTCCCACAACATCGACCAGATCAGCCTACGCCGCGGTGTCCGTCACCTCCGCCGTCTGCCCGAGGCAGCGACGGAGGAGTTTCTCGAAGACTTGGCATGCCGGATAGGCGGCGCACAGGCGATCGCGAGCCTGTTGAACGAGTACGCGCGGATCAGTCCGCCGCGGACCCGCCTTCGACAGCCTGAAGCGCAGCGGGTGTCGCCGTGAGCCTCGGCTTGTCGTCGGTCGAGCGGCGCCGGCTCTGCGGGCTTCTCGGCATGCTGTCGTCCAATCACGATGGCGAGCGAGCTGCGGCTGGTTACATGGCTGCGCGAATGCTCCAGGATCGGGGCTTGCAGTGGGACGATGTTCTGCAGCCGGTTCAGACATCTTTCTGTCTGCCATCGCCGATGCGAACCGATCGGCCACCGACCACTTCCTCATCGTCCTACGCTCCCTGGATTAATTACCTGCTCAGCAATTCCGCGCTCCTGACCGATTGGGAGCGCAGCTTGGTCATATCGGCGGCGACCCGAGACCGTCTGACCGAGAAGCAGGTGGCGGCTCTGAGCAAGACCTACCGGCGTGTCGTCGCGCGGGACTCTGGATCATGACGCAGCGCCGCTGGCCGGAAAGCTTCTATCGGCGACAGGCGCTGGTGGCGGAGTGCATTCGCGTCGTGCCGCCCCGAGAGATGCCGATCAATGTTTGGGGCGCGTTATCTCGGGCGGGGGTCATCGTTCGGCTCACTCCTCGGGAGTTTTTGGAGTTCGCCTGCGCGGTCGCGTGGGTACGGTACCGGGAAGCGACTCAGCGCCGGGCAGAGCGGCCGTGAGTGGCGACTTCCCCGGCTGCGTCTACTGCTTCAATCCGGATCGCGACGAACCGGAATTGGTCGCAGGTGACGGCTCGCCGGTCGATGAGCTGCCGTTGCTCGATTATCCCGAGCGCCTACTCATCCATGACGGCGCTGAAGACGGACGAGAGATCCAGGCTTGGCGGGTGTGGCTGCTGGACCACGGCGCTACGTTCGAGGCAGTCCCTGCGCGTGAGCGGCAGACCGTGCTGGCGCTTCGCAAAGTCGGTCGCGCAATCCTGCTGATGTCCTGCGACGCCGGGGCGGTGGGAAGGATTCGCGACGGCCTGGAGGCGCTGTCGGACGCCGAGCATCAGAAGCCGAGCGGTTGGACGGCGGGCATCGCTTGAGTGCAGCCGGCTCCCATGCAGCCCGGCCGTCGCTCGATGACCTGAAGGCAGAGCTCGCCGACCGGGCGGAGGAGCTTGCCCTCACGCTGATGGGTCCGCCGAACAAGGACACCGTTCGCCGGGCCGAATGGCGTTGGGGCGGCAAGGGTTCTGCCGCTTTTGTCGTCCGGGAAAGCCGCGGCAAGGCGCGCGGGTCGTTCTACTCGCACGAGGCGGGCACCGGCGGTTCGCCGCTGGATTTCATCATGCACGCCCGCGGGTGTGGCATCGCCGAAGCCGTCCGGTGGGCCTCGCACTGGCTCGGCTACGACCAACCCGGTTATACGCCACAGCCCGCCAGTGACGCCCGCCTAGCCGAGCGGGCGCAGAAGCAGGCTCAGCGAAAGCAAGAGGCGGCCATTGACCGGTCCGGGCGGATCCAGGTCGCCCGCAAGCTTTGGGACGAGGCCGTCCCGATCGCCGGCACCGCAGCGGAGCGCTACTTGGTTGAGACCCGCCGCATCCCGACGCCGCCGTTGGGATGGACGAGCGTGATACGGTTCCATCCCCGCAGTCGTGCTCTGATCGTTGCGGCCACGCTGGCGTCAGGCGAGGTCAACGCGGTGCAGCGCGTGTTCCTGACACCGGATGGACAGAAGGTCAGCGCTGAGGAAATCGAGCGGCGCCAACTGCGAGCGGGCAAGGTGACGAACGGCGCCACGGAGGGCGCAGTGGTGCGTCTGCCGGCTAGGACGTTGGGTGCCCGGTTGGACGCGCCCCTGCTTCTGGTGGAGGGTCCGGAAACCGGCCTGTCCGCGTGGGTCAGCACCGGGCACGAATGCTGGATCGTCTGCGGCGGCATACGGGCCACCGGCGATCACGCCGTACCGCTCGAACCCGGCCGACGCTACGTCCTTTGCCGGGACGACGATCGCCGCTACAGCCCAGCCGATAACGCCCTGCGCAAGGCTGTAACGGCGTTGCGCACCGTCGGCCACGCCGTCACGGTTGCCACACCCTGGCAAGTCCGCCGCTACGACAAGAGCGACTTGAACGACACACTGCGGTCGCGGGGGACGCACGGCGTTCAGGCTCGGGTCGAGCTGGCTCTACGGGTGCAGTCCGCTGCCATCAGGCGCGAGCCTATCGAGATGGTGCGCCAGCACCTGGACGAGGTGATCCGTCGCTTTTTCGACGAGGCCGCAGCATGGGGCGAGTCCGCCGGCGATGAAGAGGTCCCGGAGCACGGTTTTACCATCGGTGATGAGAGCGCTCCCGGCGAGGAGCGTTCCAATGCACCGCCGCCGGCAGCACATGCGGTCAAAGTCAAGGTTGGCGCAGGCAAATCGCGGTCCGCCTACCGGTACGC
>CAXTGN010000284.1:1381-6733 GCA_964243455.1 uncultured Acidobacteriaceae bacterium | reverse complement strand
CGGCTCGATTACCTGAGCGAGGGCCTGCTGCTGATGACCAACGATGGTGAGCTGGCCAACCGTCTCAGCAAGGCAGCAGCGGGCGTCGAAAAGACCTACCTGGTGAAGATCTCGGGTAAGCCGTCGGACGAGGCCATTGGCCAGCTGCGGCGCGGCATCATGATCGACCGCGGCCGGCTCAACGAGGTCAAGACCGGCCGCCGCGACCGCATCCTGACGCAGCCCGCGAAGATAGACCAGGTGCGCGGTGGCGAGAACCCCTGGTTTGAGGTCACGCTGACCGAAGGCCGCAATCGCCAGCTGCGCAAGATGTTCGAAGAGGTCGGGCACCATGTCGAGAAGATCCGCCGCATCGCCTATGGCGCGCTGACGCTGGACGTGCCGCCCGGCGGCTTTCGCGAGCTCACGCAGGGCGAGGTGCAGGCGCTGAATCGTGCAGCCGCAGGAAAAAAGGTCGAGCGCAAGCGGGAGCGCCCGGAAGCTGCCCAACTGAAGAAGCCCGTGCCACCCAGAAAGCGAGCACGAAAGGCACCCGCATCGCGGTTCCAGTCGTAATGCCTCAAAAGGGGCAAAGAAGAACACGCAACCTCAATGCCGAAACCGGTTTCTTAGTGTGTGAGGTGTTCGTGATGCAAGTTCGTTCTGTTCGCAACGCTGTTCTAACGGCGGCGGCTACCGTGGGCCTGGCTTTGGCTGCCCCGGTTCACGCTTCTGCGCAGGTCTCTTTCGGTGTGAACATCGGCGGTCCCGCTCCGGTCTGTCCCTATGGCTACTACGGCTATTACCCCTACCAGTGTGCTCCTTCTGGCTACTACGGTCCGGAGTGGTTCAATGGCGGATTCTTCCTTGGGGCAGGCCCCTGGTACCACGGCAGGCCCGGTGGGTATGGCGCCGTAAATCATGACTTCGATCCGCGCTATGGATACCATGGCGGTTTCCCCAACCGCGGCGAGCATGTAGACGTCCACAACAACTACAACAACTTTCACGCAAATGACTACCACGGAGCCTATGGCGAAGCTCACCATGAAGGCTTCCATGGCGGCGAAGGACGCGGCTTTGCGGGCGGCAGCGGCGAGCATGGCGGTGGGGGACACCACTAAGCAGATCTGCTGAGGCGGTGGCGTATGGGGGCGCGAAGCATGCCCCATACGCCAGTCCCCAGTAAGATGGGTGTGCTTCGTCAGATGGAGGCAATCGTGCCGCACTCGTCTCGCCGGACCTTTCTGAAGGGCAGTGCCCTTGCTACAGGCAGCTTTGCCCTAGGGCGCCAGGCGCTCTCCTCGCCTCTTCCCGCCGACGCCGGTGCAACTAGGCTGGAGCAGTTTGCCTACAGCGACGTCGAGCTGCTCGACGGTCCCCTACTGGACCAGTTTCATCAGAACCACAGCTTTTTTCTCGCTATCAGCGAAGACTCGCTACTCAAACCCTTCCGCCAAGCCGCAAGCCAACCCGCGCCGGGAGAGGACATGGGCGGCTGGTACTCGTATTCGAAGGACTTCGATCCCCCGCGCAATCTGACCGGCTACATCCCCGGACATACCTTCGGCCAGTACGTCTCCGGGCTCTCCCGCGCCTACGCCGCCACGGGAAACAAGCCCACCCAGGCCAAGGTGCACCGTCTGGTGCAGGGCTACGCCGCGACGATCTCGCCGAAGTTCTACGAGGGCTATTGCCTTCCGGCCTACACCTTCGACAAGACGAACTGCGGCCTGATCGACGCCTATGCCTTCGCCGGACAAAACGATGCCATGAATGTCCTCGGCCACGCTACGGACACGGTGCTGCCATTTTTGCCGGAGAGGGCCTTGACGCGTCCGGAGATGGCGGCACGTCCGCATCCAAACGTCGCCTGGACCTGGGACGAAAGCTACACGCTGCCGGAAAACTTCTTCCTTGCCTACAAGCGCAGCGGCAATCCCCGCTACCGCGACCTTGCGGTGCGCTACCTGCAGGACAAGGCCTACTTCGATCCCCTCGCTGAAGGCCGGGACGTCCTGCCGGGCGAGCATGCCTACAGCCACCTCAACGCGCTCTGCTCCGCGTCACAGGCCTACCTTGTCCTTGGCAGCGACAAGCACCTGCGCGCCGCACGCAACGGCTTCGATTTTGTCCTGGCCCAGAGCTTCGCCACCGGCGGTTGGGGACCGGACGAAAGCTTTCGAGACCCCGCGAGCACCGACCTCGCCGACAGCCTGGACAAAACCCATGCCAGCTTCGAAACGCCCTGCGGCGCCTATGGCCAGTTCAAGATCGCCCGCTACCTGATGCGCGTCACCGGGCAAAGCACCTACGGCGACAGCATGGAGACTGTGCTCTACAACACGGTCCTTGGCGCGCGGCCTATCCAGCCGGACGGCCGCAGCTTCTACTACGCCGACTACAACAACGACGCCAGCAAGTTCTTTCATCAGGACAAGTGGCCCTGCTGCTCCGGGACCTTTCCGCAGATCACCGCGGACTACGGCATCAGCAGCTACCTGCGCGCACCCGGCGCCGTCTACGTGAACCTGTTCGTTCCCTCGCGGGTTCACTGGGGAGGAGGGGATGGCGATCATTATGCCCTGGAACAGCGGACGCAGTATCCCCTGGTTCCCGTGACTACCCTGCGTGTCGCTGCTTCCAAACCGGCGACCTTCACGGTCTACCTCCGCGTTCCGGCATGGGCTGGCCAGGGCACCACCGTCAACGTGAACGGCAAGCGCGTCGCTATGGAACTGCAGCCCGGCACCTTTGCCGCCCTGAAGCGCGAGTGGCGGAACGGCGACACGATCGAGTACACGCTCGATACACCGCTGTATCTCAAGCCAGTCGATCCTCGCAATCGGAACACGGTCGCGCTGATGCAGGGTCCCTTGACGCTCTTCGCCGTAGGGAGTCTGAATGCGAACTTCAGCCGCGCGCAGTTGCTCGCCGCAAGGCAGACCAGCCCAGGCTCCGCGGACTGGAGCGTCAACGGATCAGCCGGGCCTGTTACGTTTCGCCCGTTTTTCGCGGTCGATCGGGAGCACTACCGTCTTTACCACCAGGTTGCGACGTAGCCGCGCTATTCAGCCGAAAGCGATTTGCCAGCGCAAATTCATCGCGCAACGCGGGTTCGCGCAGGTTCTCCCGAAGGTGAGCCAGCTTCTGCTCCAGCGCAAACAGGGTTGCCGCAATCGGTTGCGTATTGGTGAGCGCGATGTCGCGCCACATGCTGTAGGGACTTGAGCCCAGCCGTGTCGTTTCACGCAGGGCGCGTCCGCCGATCGCCTGCATCACAGCGCGGCCCTCGGCGTCGTCGGCAAAGGTCTCCTCCAGCAAAGACGAAAGTGCCGTCGAGAGCATCTGCGGCAAATGGCTCACCCAGGCGCAGAGCCGGTCATGTTCGTCGGCATCGAGGTCATGCGAGTGCGCGCCGAAAGCGTGGATACACCCCCGCCACATCCGCATGATCTCTGGCTCGTCCTCCCCGGTGGGCGTGAAAAGCCATGCAGCGCCGCGAAACAGGTTTTCCTCGGCCAGGGCCGCACCGCCAGCCTCTTTGCCCGCCATTGGATGGCTGGGCAGAAACGTGGGCTGGCCCGGCCCGTTGTACAGCTTCGCCGCAAGCTGAACGATCTCACGCTTGGTGCTTCCGACATCCGTCACAAGCGCCTGCGGCGGGAGCACCGGGGCAAGCTGACGCATCCAGTCAAGGATGGGCAGGACCGGCGTAGCCAGGACGTAGATGTGAGCGGCGTGCTGTGGCGCGAAAACCGCCTCACGGCTGGGAAGCGCCTCGTCGACGGCCCCGATCTCGAGTGCCTTGGCCAGCTCCGCGGGGTTCGCATCCCAGCCGAGGACCTTCCACTCGGCAAGGGTGCCGAGCGACCTGAGCGCCAGACCCAGCGAAGCGCCAATCAGGCCCGTCCCGATGAGGCAAATTTGCAACGGCCTCCGCGGCCCAGCGGACGCCGGAAGATCTTCAAACCGCGAGCTCATGCACAGCGTCCTCCGGGAACGCGCTCTCAGCCGGCAGCAGAAAGAGCGGTCGGATGTCGATCAGAGCGTGTATCAAGATGCCGGGAAGCAGGCTGCCCGTCACGCAATACACAGCCACGAAACCCGCTCCGGCAGCACACGTCACAAGTGCGCCGAGCCATCCCTGGTACGCGTGCGCCACACCAAACGCCACAGCTGCCAAACCGACAGCCGCTACGCCCGAGACTCCGAAATCCTGCACCAGAACATGGAGCAGAAAGCCGCGGTACAACACTTCCTCGCAGATGCCTGCTGTCAGTGCAACGAGGAAGAACGCAAAGCGCTCCTGGCCACCCCGCGGCAGCAAGAACAGGATGGGCTTCAGCGCTGCCTGCGTCTTGGCCGCAAGGGCGGGGCTGAGTCGCGACAAGACTACGGGCGTCGCCAACCCAGCCAGGAGACCGGCGCCCACACCGAAGAGCAATCCCTGATTCAGAGATCCACCATGCGCCAGGTTGGGCAGCGGATTGCGTTCCAGGTGAAAGAACAAGCCACCACCCCGTACCGCGCGCTCCAATCCCCAAACCAGCGCGACAGCCCCCCACTCCACCAGGGAAATCAATCGATACAGGCGCATTCTCCTGCTATGCGTCGAGTTTCTGCGCAGATCGCCCATCGTCAATATGTCCCAGATGGGAAACCCGACCACCATCAGGCCGGCGACGACCATCTCTGCAACCTGACCACCAGACATTCGTGAGTCCTCTATTTGTTCGGCGCTCTGAACGCCGGGCTATGCGGAAGTCTATCGCCGGCGATGCGTGAAGGCACGCGCCTCTGCGCCACGGTAGTCGCCGGCGATATGGCCCTGACCGCGCAGAACGTACTTATACGTGGTCAGGCCTTCCAGACCCACCGGGCCGCGCGCATGCAGCTTGCTGGTGGAGATGCCCACCTCCGCCCCGAAGCCATAACGAAAACCGTCAGCAAAGCGCGTGGAGGCATTGTGAAACACACCTGCTGCATCCACCTCACGCAGGAACTGTTCCGCTGCCTGCTCGTCTTCCGTGAGGATGCTTTCAGTGTGCGAGGACCCGTACGTATGAATATGCTGAATGGCTGACTCAAGCGAATCTACGACACCGATGCTCAGCTCCGGCTCGCCGAACTCCGTGTGCCAGTCGTTTATCGGCAGCATTGCCTCGGTGTCTTCTCCAGTAAGGCCGTGCACGGCCGCATTGCCGTGTAGACGCACGTGCCGCGATTGCAAGTCCTGCACCAACCGCGGAACGAAGCTCTCCGCGATGTCGCGGTGCACTAGGACCGTCTCCACGGCATTGCACGCGGCCGGGTAATCCAGCTTGGCGTCCGCAATCACGCGAAGGGCGAGCTCCGGATCCGCAGCGCGGT
>CAXTGN010000284.1:0-1371 GCA_964243455.1 uncultured Acidobacteriaceae bacterium | reverse complement strand
CAGACGCCCTCGGAGTGCCCGAGCACGGGAATGCGTGTGTTGGCCTGCACATACTCCACCAGCTGCTTGGAGCCGCGAGGGATCACCATGTCCACAAGGTCATGCGCGCCGAGCAGCTCGACAACCTGCTCCCGCCCGGTCAGGAGCGAGACCGCGTCTTCGCCGATGCCTTGCACCCGCAACGTCTCACGCAGCACGTTCACAAGCGCCGTTGCCGTGCGTTCCACCTCGCGCCCGGCCTTCAGGATGACGGCGTTGCCGCTCTTCAGCGCCAGCGCCGCAATCTGCGTCACCGCATCGGGCCGCGCCTCGAAAATCACCGCCAGCACGCCCAGGGGCACGCTGAGCTTTTGGAGATGCAAGCCGTGCTGAGGCGCTGTGTCGTAGGCGCTTGGGGTGCCCGGGTCCCGGTCGTCAAGCTCCGTTGCTTCAAGCACACGCCCGAGGGGATCTGGCAGGGCGGCGACCGATCGAATCCCTTCCACCATCTCCCGCAGCTTGGCCTCGTTCAGCCACAGGCGAGACATGGTTGCCGGCGACAGCGCGTCGTCGCCCTGCCTCTCCTCAGCCTCCCGGAGGTCTTCCCCGTTTGCCTTGAAGAGCGCCTCCTTCGCCTGCGCCACAGCGGAGGCCATAGCCTCCAGGGCTGCATTGCGCTTCGCCGCGCTCAGCGTTGCAAGGCTTCGCGAGGCCGCCTTGGCGCGCTGCGCGGTCGCTCGCACCTCAGAGGACGCCGGTGCTCTGAGAACGTCCGCCGCGGGGCTCACCGCAGCACCTCAACCTGTTCGTTCCGCTCCGCGGCAAGGGGTCCGAAGTGCGTCCCGACAGCTTCACCAGCAACGATTCGTTCCAGCACGCGGGGGGAGCGGCCATTCGCGATCACGGCCTGTTTGCCTGCCTCCAGTGCAATGCGAACACTTTCCAGCTTGGACAGCATGCCACCCCGACCGCGCCCGTTGCCGCCGTGCGCCAACGCGAGCACCGCGGCGTCGACGGTAGGCACATGCGGCAGCACCTCGGCATCGGGCCTCTGCGGGTCGCGATCGTACAGGCCATCGACGTCCGAAAGCAGCACCAGCAGGTCCGCCCCGATATGCTCCAGCAGCAGCGCCGACAGCTTGTCGTTATCGCCAAAGGTCCTCTCGGCACGCGCGCCCACGCCGCATGGCCGGTCCAGCTCCATGGTGGAAACCGTGTCGTTTTCGTTCACGATGGGGATCACGCCCAGGATCAGCAGCGAATCCAGCGTGGACCGTAGATTCGCATGCCGCACGGGATCGCGGAAGTCGTCCTCTGTCAGCAGTACCTGCGCGATGCGGCAGCCGAGACGGTCGAACGCATCGTCATACAGCGCCATCAACCGCGACTGCC
>CAXTGN010000283.1:4184-6744 GCA_964243455.1 uncultured Acidobacteriaceae bacterium | reverse complement strand
CTGCGGTAATCGCATAGCGCACGGTGGCTCCAAAGAACACTCTCGTCGCCCGCTGCCCCGTTCTCGGAGCTTCTGGATCTACTACTTCTGCAGCTTCGATTCGCTTCGTCAGGAAACGAACTCGTCCATCGATCTGCCGTAGTCGTCGTTTGCCGTACTGATAGTCGGCGTTTTCACTGCGGTCTCCGTTACCTGCAGCCCACGCCACCACCTCCACCACAGCCGGGCGATCCTTGGTGAGCAGAAAATGGTGCTCATCTTTCAGGCGCTGGAGCCCGTTTGGAGTGATGTAATTTTTGCAATGGTTCGCCGCGGGTTCCTCTGTTTTCGGTCGTTTCGTAAAACCTCTTCGCATCCTGCGGCCCTCCCTCTGCTCGATCGAGCTAGGCGCGTCAGAGGGTACCGGAGCTCAAGCCATAGAGCGCCGATACGCTCGTGACCTTATTCGATTGTATGGTGGTCCCAACCGATCAAATCATTTATGACAACGCGTCTATGAGGATAAACGCACAGTCCGAAGCCCCGAAGCTCTAGGGTCATCCGTGTTGTTCGAGTTGAGTGATAGCTCCGCAGCCCGCACAGCGGCTGAACTCAGTGTTTGGTTGGACTTCCCACGCCTCGGCGCAAGTTGGAAACGGAGGTCAGCGGATGGTCCATGTCCGTTTGGGTCAACACTTCCGCGTATGGATGCATTTCACTCTCTCTTGAATCGAATTCGATGGAGCCATATAGGAGAGTAAAGGCGAGTAGTGTTCTGCAGATATTCCCACTTCGGATTAGGAACGGGAAGTAGCATCAGCGAAAGTTGTGCGCCGAGCAGATGTTCCCGCATGGACGGTCATACTTTCAGGATCTGTAAGCGATCAGGGCCATTCAGTTCCCAAACTGGCGATCACTTTTAGGTCCGGCCCAAATACATGAAACTGCTGGATGGAACTTCCACCTCGAAAGCTGAAACGAACGGCCGTTGGCAGGACGAGAGCTCTAATCTGACACGACCCACCTTTGCGGGACTGGCCGCTGCTCACGGGCTTGATCACACCGAGTGAAATCTTGGTCACAGCGGGCGACGCTTTCAGCATCTGTACGAACGGCAAAGCGGACTCAATGATCGTCGTGTGACGCATGTTGAACTTTGGGCCGCGAAGCAGGCCATGCTTAGCTGTCATCAGCCGGTCTCCTTGGTACCCCTCCATGCCTGTGATGCTATTCATATCCCTCCCGCGCCCCCTTCCAAAGATCCAGCCCACCCTCGGTCGCGTGTTGATCAATCGCCTGCAGCTCCTGCGGAGTGAACGTCAACGTCTGCACCGCATCCAGCGAGTTATCCAACTGCTCGATGTTGCGCGCCCCAATCAGCGCCGACGTCACGCGCTGATCCCGCAATACCCAGGCAATCGCCATCTGTGCCAACGTCTGTCCGCGCCCCTTGGCAATCTCGTCCAGGGCCTTGACCCGCTCAAGGTTCTCCGGCTTCAGGAACTCCTGCAGGAACGAGCCACCCGCACCGCCGGCATGCGCACGCGACCCCTCGGGCACACCGTCCAGATACTTGTTCGTCAGCAGCCCCTGCGCCAGCGGCGAGAACGCAATGCACCCCACGCCAAGCTCGTCCAGCGTGTCCAGCAGGCCATGCTCAACCCAGCGGTTCAGCATCGAGTAGGACGGCTGGTGGATCAGCAGCTTCACCCCCTCCGCTGCCAACAGGCGCGCCGCCTCCCGTGTGCTTTCCGGGCTATAAGACGAGATCCCCACATACAACGCCTTGCCCTGCCGAACCGCCTGCGCCAACGCTCCCATGGTCTCTTCCAACGGCGTATCGGTCACAGGCCGGTGCGAATAGAAGATGTCGACATACTCCAGCCCCATCCGCTGCAGGCTGGCATCCAGCGAAGACAGCAGGTACTTGCGCGACCCGCCAATGCCATAAGGCCCCGGCCACATGTCCCAGCCGGCTTTCGTCGAGATCACCAGCTCATTGCGGTAAGGATGAAGATCCTTGCGAAGCATCTCCCGGAAGTTTTCCTCAGCCGAGCCGTAGGGCGGACCATAGTTATTCGCAAGGTCAAAGTGCGTCACGCCCCGGTCAAAAGCCCGCCGAACGATCGCACGACCTGTCTCAAAGACATCCGTCCCGCCGAAGTTCTGCCAGAGCCCCAGCGAAACGGGCGGCAACACCATGCCCGATCGTCCACACCGCCGAAACTCCGCCTCTTCGTACCGTTTCTCAGCCGCCACGTAGCTCACGCAAATCTCCCTGAACTGGCTCTGATGCGAAACCATCGCCGACAGTTCCGCGAGAAACGCCGGGCATCGCTCAGCCTGCTGCCCACAAGCTGGTTGATGAAACAATCAGACCTACTGCCATGAGAGACACCGTCCTGATCATCGGCTCCGGCGCGCGCGAGCACGCCATCGCCGAAGCCCTCGCCCGCTCCCTGGGATGCCCCGACCTCCTCTGTTTCAGCAACGCCCACAATCCCGGCATCGAACGCCTGACCCGTCGTTACCAAACCGGCTCCCTCATCGACGGCGCTTCCATCGCCGCCTTCGGCAAGGC
>CAXTGN010000283.1:0-4174 GCA_964243455.1 uncultured Acidobacteriaceae bacterium | reverse complement strand
GAGCGCCACGCTCGCCTTCATCGGCCCTGAAGCCTCTCTGGCCGCCGGTGTCGCCGACGCACTCTGGGCCACCGGCATCCCCACCGTCGGCCCGACCCAGAAACTCGCCCGCATCGAGTCCAGCAAGGGCTTCGCGCGGGACCTGCTGACTACGCATAAGATCCCGGGCAACCCCTTCTTCCAGCGGTTTACCCCCACCCTCCACGAAAACCCCGAAGCCATCCTGGCCGAAGCGCGCCTCACGATCGAACACCTCCGCGACCGTCACGTCATCAAGGACGATGGCCTCGCCGGCGGCAAGGGGGTCAAGGTCTTCGGCGACCACCTGCACAGCCCAGAGGAGTCGCTCGCCTTCTGCCGCGAGCTCCTCGCCGCCGGCCATCCCTTCGTGATCGAAGAAAGGTTCGATGGCGAAGAGTTTTCCCTGCTCAGCTTCACCGACGGCACCACCCTGCGCCACATGCCTCCCGTGCAGGACCACAAGCGCGCCTACGAAGGCGACCGCGGCCCCAATACCGGCGGCATGGGCTCTTACAGCTGTGCCGAGGGCCTGCTGCCCTTCCTCACCCAGAACGACATCCTCGCTGCCCAGTCCATCAACGAACAGACAATCGCTGCCCTGAAAGAAGAGATCGGCGAGCCCTACCGAGGGGTCCTCTACGGCGGCTTCATGGCCACCCGCGACGGTGTTCGCCTCATCGAATACAACGCCCGCTTCGGCGACCCCGAATGCCTCAACCTCCTCACCCTGCTCGACAGTGACTTCCTCGCCATCTGCAAGGCCATTACCGACTCGACCCTCGGCAGCCTCGACGTCGCCTTCCGCCGCCAGGCCAGTGTCTGCAAATACGTCGTTCCCGAGGGCTACCCCGACAACCCTCGCAAAGGCGACCGCGTTGACCTGCCCAGCTACCCGCCCCCCGGCGTTTCCGTCTTCTTCTCTGCCGTGGACGTCCGCGCCGGCGAGCTGATCGCCACCGGCTCCCGCACCGTCGCCCTCGTGGCCACCGCCGAGACCCTCGCCGAAGCCGAAGCGGAGTGCGAACGCACCGCCGCCATCATCCCTGGCCCCTTCTTTCACCGCCGCGACATTGGCACCGCCGACGCCCTCGCCGCACGCGTCCGTCACATGCGCCAGCTCCGCGGCATGTGATCCGCTTTCTCCTTTGCCCGGCACCGACATCCGAAGCGGCGACAACGAGGTCGCAGATCACCTCCCCAAAAAGTCGCAGGATACGGGCTTAAGGAGTCTACTTCGAACATTTTGCAGAAAACACACGGGGGCCAACAGTCCCCGAAGGCTCTCGCTCTGCATCCACTACCCTGTACTCAGCACTTATCCCATGGCCAAACTGATCGCCTTCCCCAAACCACAACGCGACGCCCTCCGCGTCGGCGTCCTCGGCTCCACACGCGGCACCGCGATGCAGGGCATCCTCGACGCCCTCGCCAAAGACGAGCTCCCCGAAGTCGAACTGGCGCTAGTTGTCACCGACAAGGCCAACGCCCCCATCCTGGACCGCGCCGACAATGCCGGCATCGACTCGATCTTCCTCGACCCCCACGGCCTCGATCGCCCCATCTATGACGCCGAGATTACCCGCGCCTTTGAGGAAGCCGGTGTTCAACTCATCCTCATGATCGGCTACATGCGGATCGTCAGCTCCGAGTTCATCGAAGACTGGCGCGGTCGCCTGCTCAACGTCCACCCCTCTCTGCTCCCAGCCTTCGCCGGATTGATGAATCGCCACGTCCACGAGGCCGTGCTCCACTCGGGCGTCCGCGAAACCGGCTGCACCATCCACCAGGTGACCGAAGACGTCGACGCCGGCCCCATCGTGCTCCAACTTCGCTGCCCTGTCCTCGAAAGCGATACAGTAGAAACCTTGAAGGACCGCGTACAGGCCCTCGAGCAGGAAGCCTTCGTCGAAGTCCTGCGCCAATGGCCTATGCAGAGCTAGCCATGGGGCCGTAAAAGGGGCACGGCTTCAGCCGCGTCATCAAAGCAGCACGAACACCCGCGGCTTCAGCCGCTGAGGCAGCGTAAAAACTTCGGATGAGCACGACCCCTACCATCGGCATCATCATGGGCTCCCGCTCCGACTGGCCCACCATGGAACACGCCGCCCAGATCCTCGACACCCTCGCCATCCCCTACGAGGCCGAGATCGTCAGCGCCCATCGTACGCCCGAAAAAATGTTCACCTATGCCCGCGAAGCGCAGGCCCGCGGCCTCAAGCTCATCATTGCCGGAGCTGGCGGCGCAGCACACCTGCCCGGTATGGTCACCGCCCTCACCCCGCTCCCCGTCCTCGGCGTCCCGGTAGAAAGCAAGGTCCTCCACGGCCTAGACTCCCTGTTTTCTATCGTGCAGATGCCCGGCGGCATCCCCACCGCGACCTTCGCCATCGGTCCCAGCGGCGCAAAAAACGCAGCCCTCTTCGCCGCCGCGGTCCTCGCCCTCACCGACCCCGCCCTCGCCACGCGCCTCGACACCTACCGCCAATCCCAAACCAACACGGTCCTCAACAACCCCGACCCCCGCATCTAGCAAGACAGCCGTTGCGTACCGTAGCGCCCTTAGCGTTGGTCTTTGCTCTTGCCGTTGCCTTTCTTTCAGTCATTCCCCGAACGGGGAACCTGCTTCCCTGACCCCCTTATGAACTCGCCACACCGCACAACCCGCATCGGCATCCTCGGCGCCGGCCAGCTCGCCCTCATGCTCGCCGAGGCCGCTCCCACACTCGCCGCCAAACTCCCGGACACCCACGTCGAGATCCTCTGCGCAGGCTCCCCCGGCGACCCCGCCGAGATCATCGCCTCCGTCCTCGAAACCGACCTCAACGACGCCTCAAGCGTCCACCTGTTCGCAGAGCGCGTCGACCTCCTCACCGTGGAGTCCGAAAACATCGACGCAGCCGTCCTCCGGGGCCTGAATCTCGCGCCCAACGCCCACGCCATAGGCATCGCCCAGGACCGCCTCCTCGAAAAGCGCTTCTTCAACGACTGCGGCATCCAAACCGCCCCTTTCGCTCCCGTGAACTCCGTCGAAGATCTCCAGGCAGCCATTCAACAGCTGGGACTGCCCGCCATCCTCAAGACCCGCCGCATGGGCTACGACGGCAAAGGCCAGGTCCGCCTCGCGCACGCCGACGAAGCCGCCGCTGCCTGGATCGAGGTCGGCGAGGTCCCCTGCATCCTCGAGGGCATGGTGCCGTTCTCCTCCGAGGTGTCGCTCATCGCCGCCCGCAACACCCACGGCGAGATCGTCTTCTACCCGCTGACCGAAAACCACCACCGCGCCGGCATCCTCCGCGTTTCGGTCGCGCCCTGCGACTGCGCCGACCTCCAGCCCACTGCCGAGCGCTACCTCCGCGAGCTCCTCACGCGCCTCGACTACATTGGCGTCCTCGCCGTAGAGTTCTTCTCGCTCAACGGCCAACTCATTGCCAACGAGATGGCCCCGCGCGTCCACAACTCCGGCCACTGGACCATCGAGGGCTCCGAAACCTCGCAGTTCGAGAACCATCTCCGTGCCCTGCTCGGTCTACCCCTCGGTTCCACCACCAGCCAGCACACGGTCATGCTCAACTGCATCGGGACCATGCCGTCCGCCGAGGACACTGCCCGCTACCCCGACCTCTCCTGCCCCGACTACGGCAAGGAACCCCGCCCCGGCCGCAAACTAGGCCACCTGACCTTCCCCGCAAGCGCTTCCACAGAAGACATCGCCCACTGGATCGCCGTCCTCAAGGACGATTAGGCTGGGCCTTAACCCCTACGGACCGGATGGTCGCCCAGGCGCCGGCAGGCAATCACGCCACTCGAAGCAATGCGCCCGCGTGTAGACGCTCGACCTGCACCCCATTCCATTCGGGTAACGCCGTAGGCCGGCCCAGCAGGTACCCCTGCAGCTCATGGCAGCCCTCGCGCCGCAGGATCTGCATCTGCTCTTCGGTTTCAACTCCTTCCGCCGTCGTTGCGACGCCGAGGCTACTGCACAGCCCCGTCACGGCGCGCACGATCGCCAGGGATTCCTGCGTCTTCCCCAGATCCTGAATGAAACTCCGGTCGATCTTGATCCGGGTGAAGGGCAGCATGCGGAGGAAACTCAGGGATGAGTAACCGGTGCCGAAATCATCCATGGCTACTAGAACGCCCATTGCGCGGAGCT
>CAXTGN010000282.1:4605-6762 GCA_964243455.1 uncultured Acidobacteriaceae bacterium | reverse complement strand
TCCTTAACTGCCACGAACTCATACAGGGCTACCTCACACGCATCGCGGCCCTGGAACAGTCGACCCGTCTGAACACAGTGGTCACGCTGAACCTGGCGGTGTTTGCCGATGCCGACCGTCTCGATCGAGAGTTTGAGCAGACGCAGAAGCTGCGTCCCCTTCACTGCGTTGCCGTCGCGGTGAAGGACAATTACGACACTGCCGGGCTGCAAACGACCGGTGGCTCGCTCGCCATGAAGGGCGTCATTCCAACAGAGGACGCCTTTATGGTCAGAAAGCTTCGCGAAGCAGGCGCCATCGTCCTGTTCAAGAGCAATATGGCCGAGTGGGCCTTCAGTCCGGTGGTCACCGAAAGCTCCATCGCCGGGATTACCCGCAACCCGTATGACCTCACGCGCGTCCCTGCAGGCTCCTCGGGTGGGACCGCGGCGGCGGTAGCTGCGAACTTCGCCGAAGCCGGCCTCGGGACCGATACCGGAGACTCGATCCGCGGCCCTGCCTCCCACAATGACCTCGTAGGCATCCGTTCCACGCTCGGCCTCACCAGCCGCGACGGCATCGTTCCACTGTTTTTGACCGCGGACACCGGAGGTCCACTTGCGCGCACCGTGGCCGACGCCGCCGCAGTCCTTTCCGCTGTTGCGGGCGTGGACCCAGCCGATCCGCTCACCGCGGCGGCGAACGGTCATATCGAGCCCGACTACACGAAGTTCCTCGTCAAAGACGGCCTCCGAGGGGCTCGCATTGGCGTGTTCCGCCGCTACATCGACGACCCAAAGACGGATCCGGAGATCAAGGCCCTTACGGAGCGCGCCCTCGCCGACCTGAAGGCCCAGGGTGCCGTGATCGTGGACCCAGTCGATCTGCCGAATTACGACAAACTCACAAAGGACCTCGGCTGCGGTGACTTCCAGGGGGATCTGAATCACTACCTCGCCGCGCATGCTCCCGATGCGCCCTACCACTCACTTAAGGAGATCTACGATTCCGGCCTGTACCTGCCTTCGATCGGCAAGCGGATCGAGTATGCCCTGAATCGCGGCAAGAGCAAGGAAAATCCCGCCACACCATGCCAGGATGTCTGGCACGATCCGCAGAAAATCGGATTCCGCAGCGCCCTGCTGAAGGTCATGGACACGGCGCAGGTCGACGCCGTCCTGTATCCCACCTGGAGCAACCCACCCCGTAAGATCGGCGACCTGAAGAGCCCCGGCGGTGACAACAACCAGGTCCTCTCACCCCAGAGCGGGTTTCCGGCGATCACGGTCCCGATGGGCTTCACTCACGGCACACTTCCGGCAGGTCTGCAGTTGATGGGGCGTCCCTGGAGCGAGGGGCTGCTTTTCAAACTCGCGTATGGCTACGAACAGGCCACGCGCCATCGCCAAGAGCCGGCAAGCTTCAGCGATTTGTCCCGGCAGTAGCAGAACCCCGATGCGAGGATGAAGTCGATGGCCATAGAACCCGCCGCTGCTCCGAGTTCGCTGCCCGCCGACCCCGACGAGACGCATCACCTGCCGAAACAGATGCGGCTGCGCGATCTGGTTCTGGCCCAGGTGCTTACGGTCGTCGGCAGTTCCTGGGTCGGGATAGCCGCGGGACTGGGCCGCGCGCAACTGGTCGCCTGGCTGGTGGCCTTCGGTCTCTTCTACCTTCCCATGGCCGTCGCTGTGTATTACCTGAACCGCGAGATGCCACTCGAGGGCGGCCTCTACGTCTGGGCGCGCCGAGCCTTCGGCGATGCCCTCGGTTTTCTGACCGCATGGAACATCTGGGCGTATGGCCTCGCGGTGATTGCAACCGTCCTTTTCCAGATTCCCAGCGAGCTCAGCTACATGCTCGGACCGCGCGCCGCCGGCCTGCCAGAGAACAAGCCCGCCGTGGCCGCGCTGCTCGGCGCGTTCCTGCTGATGTTGGCATGGTCCGCCCGGCGCGGGCTGGGATTGGGCAAGTGGATTCACAACGTGTCCAGCGCCGCGATGATGGCGACGTTCCTCCTGCTGATCCTGGCGCCGCTCTGGGCGCTGGCGCATGGGGAACACCTGCATTATGCCCCCTTCAGCTTTCACCTGCCCGCCCGTGACCCCACCTCGCTCAGCCTGCTGGGCCAGGTCCTCTTCGCGGCCTCCGGCCTGGAGTACATCGCCATCATGGCCG
>CAXTGN010000282.1:0-4595 GCA_964243455.1 uncultured Acidobacteriaceae bacterium | reverse complement strand
AGACACACGCCGCCAACCGGGACATCGGCAGATCGGTCCTGATCGCCTCGCCAGTCATTTTCCTGATGTTTGTGCTCGGCACCGCCTCCGTGCTCAGCTTCCACAATCTTCATCCCGGCACGAAGATCAACTACGTGGCACCCATTCCGCAGGCGCTCAGCCTGGCCTTTGGCGAGCACGGCTTTGGCGCCCTGATCGGCAAGGTGGCGATTCTGTTCCTGCAGATCCGCATCCTTGGCGCGGCCAGCTTTATCTTCACGGGAGTCGTTCGTCTGCCCATGGCGGCCGGCTGGGACCACCTGGTTCCCGAGTGGTTTGCCCGTCTACACCCTCGGTACCAGACCCCGGTCAACTCCATCCTGGTCACGACCCTGGTGGTCGCCGGTCTCCTCGTGCTGGGCTCCGCAGGGGTGCATGCGGCGGAGGCCTTCGCCGTGCTCAACGATACCTCCTCCGAACTGTACGCCCTGGCCTATCTCGCGATGTTCCTGATCCCGATCGCCGGGGCGCGAGCGCTCCGGGTGCGCCTGCCTCGCTGGGTCGCCCCTGTCTGCGGATTCGGCGTCCTGGCCATTGTGTTCTGCCTCTTGTTCAACGCCTACCCTTTTGTGGACGTGGCCAGCCCCGGTGTCTTTGCGTCGAAGATTCTGGGGACGACGCTGGTGCTGAACCTGCTCGGCTACAGCTTCTACCGGCTCCGTAGCCGTCCGGAGCTGGGGAATACGGGTTCTAAAGCCTGACGCTTGTCATTCCGCGGCGCAGCGGAGGAGTCTGCTGTTTGCCAGTGGGAGCCACGGCGGCAACGGGGAGCAGATTCCTTCGCTCCGCCGCGGAATGACAACTTATCACTTTGCTGCGGGATGACAGTGTGCAAGGGCTGGAGTAGAACGCGTCTCCTCATGGCTCGAGTTCACAAACGCAATGTCTGAGTTGCTGAAGGTCGTGAGCCCCTTTAGATTCCGCGCAGCAGGTCGGAGAGGCTGACCCCAAAGCCCAGCGCGAAGACCTCCATGGTGGGCAGGCAAACCGCCTTGCGGCCCCGCTCCACATCCGAGATAAAGGTCCGATCGATGCCGAAGCGCACGGCCACCTGGAACTGGGTCATGCCCCGGGCGTGACGCAGCTCGCGTACACGCCTGCCGAAGCGGCTCGCGATGTCCCGCGGCAGCGTGGGATCTTCCCACTTGGCCAAAGCGGGCTTGAAGAGAGGTAAAGGACTGGTACCAGGGCGCATCGTCAAGAGCTGCATAGGAAAACCTCCGTAAACTCGCGCCTACCCTGGGCCGGACCGTTTTCCAGCATTTGGGGGGTCGCTACTACCTAACGCGAAAGCGAACGGGAAAAGGGGTCAAACTTTTCTCAGAAATGTCTCAGGGGCCTTTTCCGGCCGTCTGGGGCATCGAATGGAAGCCATGCCTGAGCTTCCCGAGGTAGAAACGGTCGCGAACGGCGTTCATGCGCGCGTAGCCGGATTGCGCATCGAGCGCGTCTGGACGAGCGGCAAGCCACAGACATTCAAGACTTCCGAAACCGAAATGGTCGAGACGCTCACAGGTGCACGCATGGAACGAGTGCGGCGGGTAGGCAAGACCGTGGTGCTGGAGCTGGTCGCCAGTCCTGCCCCCAGCGAAAACCGGAACAACCAGGCGCAGTTTCTGGTCCACCTGGGCATGACCGGCCGGTTGCTCGTCTCCGCCGCCGAGGTTCCCTGGCCGCCTCACACCCACGCCGTCCTCACGCTCAGCGACGGCCGCCAGCTTCGCTTTATCGACGCGCGTCGGTTTGGCCGGCTAAGCGTCCTGCGGAGCGAAGGTGGCTACGCCGGACCTGGGGCCGAGCCGACAACCATAGGACCGGACGAGTTCGCTCGGCTGTTCCGCGGCCGCAAACTCGCCATCAAGGCCGCGCTGCTGAACCAGTCCACCGTGCACGGCGTCGGCAATATCTATGCCGATGAAGCGCTGTTTCGAGCCGGCATCCGCCCGCGCCGTGCGGCCGGCCGCCTGACCCGTCCCGAACTGCATCGGCTTCACGCCAGGCTGCAGCAGGTGCTGGCGCGCGCGATAGAGCTGGGCGGCTCGTCGGTTTCCGACTATGTTGACGCCACGGGGGTGCGTGGCTTCTTTCAGCAGGAGCACATGGTGTACGGTCGGGCCGGAGAGAACTGCCGCGACTGTGCCAGTCCGCTGAAGAAGATCGTCGTCGGTGGCCGCACTACCATCTACTGCCCGAAGTGTCAGAAGTGATCGTCTAACAGCGATTCGCCGCCTGCTCCGCAGCGATGGCCGCCCCCAGAACACGGGTAGCCTGATCTTCCGGAACAATATCGATCTGGTAGCTCTGCAGAGGACTCATTTTGACCATTTCGTGCAGGTACATCCGCAGCAGATTCAGGTCAAGAAAGCGCACGTTATAGCCGGTGATGTAAAACCTGCCGGCACCCATGTCATGAATGCTGGTGGCAGTAGCGGCCGCCAGAGCACGGTGCCACAAATTGCGGAACTCAACGCAGCGCGGATCAGGATTTCCCCGCCGGGTGGCCGCCTCGAAGACCTCTTCAGGCTCCAGGTCCAGAAAGCGCAGCCGCATGGCACGATGGCCCATGATGCCCTCCAGGTGCCCACGGCCGCCGCATCCACAGTAGTTCTCGCGTTCGTCGAGCGTGACCACGCTGTGACCGCCCTCCCACACGCCATCCGCGAAGGGGTACACGCCGCAACCGATCCCGGTGCCCAGTGTCCAGACCCGGATGCGGCTATCGAGCTTGCCATGCGTGGCCGCCAGGCCTGCGGCGATCGCGTCCGCATCGTTGGAAATGGTAACGGCAGCCTTTAGCCCCCGTGAAGAAAGTGCCTGCGTCAGAATCTCGGCCATGCGAGCGCCTTTCAACTGCGGCAGGTTCGGCGCTTCCTCCACGACACCGTTCCGAATCAGACCCGGAAGCGCCACGCCCACTCCCGTGACACTGTCCATCTGTCCATTTGCCGCCCTGAGCGTGATGGTGCAGATCGCGTCGATCAGCGCATCGGTGTGGTACTCCACAAGCGAGTTGTCATCTTCGGGATCGCGCGGAATCTCTCCTTCGGGGAAGGTGAACAGCTCGCCCTTGAGACGACCGTCCAACACCTGCCCCGCGTAAAGCCTCTCGGCGACCACAACGCCCACAGTGAGGCGGCTCCCTGATTTGCCCTGCTCTGTTTGTTCAGGTGTGTCGGTAGCGAGCATCGATGCCTCCTGTGGCTTTTTGGGAAAAGGCTCATCTGGCGCGCGTAGGCGTGCCGAAGGGCCAGCGTGGAGAGACGGTAGCCTGCCTGGACCTTGTTCGTCAAACGGAAAGGCTCCTGCCTTGCGACGCCATAGGCTGGGCCGCAATCGCAAGGGCGCTTCGGGGGCCTACTCGAACTTCGAGAGGCGGTTCAACCCGTTGAAAGCAGCGACCTTGTAGCATTCCGCGAGTGTCGGGTAATTGAAAACGGTCTCGACGAAGTAGTCCAGCTTGCCCCCAAGCGCCATGACCGCCTGGCCGATGTGCACAAGTTCGCTCGCGCCTTCGCCAATGATGTGCACCCCAAGCAGTGCGTGGGTCTCGCGGTGGAAGATCAGCTTCAGGCGTCCGGTGGTATCGCCCCGGATCTGCCCACGCGCGATCTCACGGTAGTAGGCCACACCCACTTCGTACGGCACGTCCTCTTCGGTGAGCTGCTCCTCTGTCTTGCCGAGGAAGCTGATCTCCGGGATCGTCCAGATACCGTACGGATAGAAGCTCGGGTTGGAAACGATGCTTTCATCGCCCAGGGACCGCGCTGCCGCGATACGGCCCTGCTCCATGGAGACAGACGCCAGGGAGGGAAACCCAATGACGTCGCCGACGGCATACACATTGGGCACTTTGGTACGGAAATCCTTGTCGACCGGAATGCGGCCGCGATTATCGGCTTCCAGCCCGATCGCGCCCAGGTTCAGTTCGTCGACGTTGCCTTGCCGGCCCACGGCATACAGCAGAGCGTCACCCTGAACCTTCTTCTTCGATTCCAGGTGAGCGATCACGGAGCCGTCTACGGCTTCCACGGACTCTACCTCTTCGTTCAGCCGCATCGTCACGCGCGCGTCGCGCAGATGGTAGCTCAACGCCTCCACAATCTCCTGATCGGCGAATTCCAGCAGCCGCGGGCGCCGTTCGATGAGGGTCACGCGCACCCCGAGTGCGGCAAACATGCAACAGTACTCCACGCCAATGACGCCGCCGCCGACGATAATCATCGTCTTGGGCAGGTTGGTGAGGTTCAGAACCAGATCGGAGTTGATCACAGTTGTGCCGTTGATCGGCACTTTGGCTGAGCTCGCGGGCTTGGTTCCGGTGCCGATGATGATGTTCTTGCCTTCGTAGACCGTCGATCCCTTGGTGTTGGTCACACGAATGTGCGTAGGGTCTTCGAAGCTTGCTGTCCCGGTCAGCATGTCCACGTTGTTGCGGGAAAGCTGGGCGTCGGTGACATCGATCTCGGTCTTGATCACGTGCTGAACACGGAACGCCAGGTCGGCCATGGTGATGCGTTCCTTCACCCGGTAGTTCATGCCGTAGATCGATTTGTAGT
>CAXTGN010000281.1:0-6766 GCA_964243455.1 uncultured Acidobacteriaceae bacterium | reverse complement strand
GGTGATTCCTACCCATGAGGCTCCCGATCTGAATCAATGGATCGGAGGACGACCGTACCAACGGTTGTTCTCTTACCCTACACAAGGATTGTCGGTGTACAAGATCCTGCCTCGTGCGGGAGAATAGTCCCCTGTCGGTCTGCGTCCGATGCAGGCTGAACTGCATCACAGCAACCTGACTGCCCCCATGCTGGCGACATCGACGCAACTCGAGGTTCTGGACCTGCGCCACTTCTCGGCGCCGGCTCTACGCCCTTTGCTGGAGGAAGAAGCGGCCCGGTGGGAGCGACGCCTTACCTGGGATTACACGCGCTCCATCGAGCTACTGCTCGAGTACGTGAACAGCCGCTCACTGACCGGGTACGTTGCGACGCGGCATGGACGTGTGGCCGGATACGCGTTCGGTGTATGCGAGGCGGCCAAGGCCGTGATGGGCGATGTGTACGCCTTCGGCGAGGGCGAGCAACAGAGCAATCCCGTGAGCGAGGTGCTGCTGGATCATCTAATCGAGACGCTCCAGGCGACTCCGGGCATACACCGGATCGAGTCGCAGCTGCTGCTTTTTCCCGAAGGTGCGCTGAGCCGGACCTTTCTGGGCCAGGGCTTTCGGTCGTTTCCGCGCTGCTTTATGGTGCGCGACCTCACTGTTGGGAGTTCTGGCGAGGGCGCCGGTGCGCTGCCGCCTGCATTTCGCATTGAACGCTGGCAGCCGGAGTCGTACCTGCCCGCGGCGAAGTTGATCCAGGACGCCTACCTGGGGCACATGGACTCCGACATCAACGACCAGTACCGGACGCTTCAGGGTGCTCAGCGGTTCCTTCACAACATCGTGCATTTTCCGGGATGTGGGGTGTTCGATGCGGGAAGCTCCTGGGTACTGCGGAATACAGAGACCGGCGAAATGGATGGCATGGTGCTGTGTTCGCGCGTGCGATGCGATGCAGCCCATATCACGCAGTTGTGTGTGCGCGGGTCGTTGCGTGGGAAAAGGCTGGGCGGGTCGCTGCTGGGACATTGCCTCGGCGAGCTGGCGCGGCATGGGACCGTATCGCTGACCGTGACAGAAAGCAATAGCCAGGCGCTGAAACTGTATGCGCGCGAGGGTTTTCGCGTGCTGCACCGTTTCGAGGCGTGGGTGTGGGAAAGCAGCAGGTAGAGGCGACGCCCGTGTGGGGCAGAGCGTAGGATGGCGGACACCTCGCAACATCTGTCCCATCCTGGGGTTTGCTTCCTTCAAGGCGTACTGCGCCGAGTGTAGCGTCCAATCTCCCCTGCCGCGCACCTCTCCCCCGCTCTCGATTCACCGAGGATTGTGAACCCATGAAACTGACCAGGGCCTGTGCGCTCAAGGGTTCGCCCGTCTTTTTGGCGGCCTTTGCCTTTGGATTACGCGGATTTGCGCAGGCGCCGACATGCCCTGACGCGTCGTCCCATATCTCGATGGAGAGCGGATCGTACAGTTCCCAACCGGGCGTGACGTTTGTGCTGCATCATTTTGTGGCCACGCTGGAGCCCATGGGAAAGACACTGCCGAACTGCCTGCAGAAGATCACCGATGTAACCCATGCAGACATCTTTGTGAGCAACGAAAGCCTGACGCAGGTCTTCGCGAAGAAGCTGCGTGCCACCGACAGTAGTATCCGGGATCTGAAGATTGTGCATGGGTTCGGGACGGCCACCCTCAGCGGGGAGATGGTCAAGCTCGTGCCTATCAAGTTCTCGATTGAGGGCACCGTTTCGACGGACGGGACCTCCCTCTCGATGACGGCGGACAAAATCGATGCGGACGGGATCCCGATCAAAATGCTGCTGGGCATGGTGGGGCAGCACCTCAGCTCGGTGCTGGGATTCAAGGGACTGAACGGTGTCCAGGTGAACGGAAACGTAATGTCGTTTTCGCCGGAAAGGGTGGCTCACCTGAGGGGATACATTGCCTCGGTAGAGGCGACGCCGCAGGGGCTGACCCTGCACTATGGGCGAAGACCTGGCGCCCACACACGCACAGAGGCAAAGCTGAACAGGCCGGCGAGCGCCCCTAGCTGAAGAAGAGCGACGAGCTGTCCTTCTCTAGTGGCTCATCTTTTTACTCGACGTGGTAGTTCGGGGCTTCACGCGTGATGACCACGTCATGGACGTGCGATTCGCGGAGGCCGGCGTTGGAGATGCGAATGAAACGGGCGTTTTCCTGGAGCTCCGCAATGGCGCCGCAGCCGAGATACCCCATACCGGAGCGGAGACCACCAACAAGCTGAAAGACCATGCTTTGTAGCGGGCCACGGTGCGGGACGCGCCCCTCGATGCCCTCGGGCACGAACTTGGCGAGACGGTTGCCGCTCACCTCGGGCTTGGTGAGATCGACCCGTTCGGCGAAGTCGCTGGTGAGATCTTCCTTGCTTTGGAAGTAGCGTTCACCGCTCCCCTGGGACATGGCGCTGAGGGATCCCATGCCGCGATAGGCTTTGAAGCTGCGGCCCTGGTAGAGAATGGTTTCGCCAGGAGACTCATCCACGCCGGCAAAGAGGGAACCCATCATGCAGACATCGGCTCCGGCGGCGATGGCCTTGGTGATGTCGCCGGAAAACTTGATACCGCCGTCGGCGATGATCGGGATGTCGCGTTCACGGCCGGCGCGCGCGGCCTCGGAGATGGCGGTGATCTGGGGCATACCGGCGCCGGTGACCATGCGTGTGGTGCAGATGGAGCCAGGGCCGATGCCGACCTTGACGGCGTCCGCGCCGGCGTCCATGAGGGCGATTGCGCCTTCATAGGTGGCGATGTTGCCGGCGAGGAGGTCGATGGCCGGAAAGCGCTTCTTGCACTCGCGGACGGCTTCAAGGACGCGGCTGGAGTGGCCGTGGGCGCTATCAATGGCGAGGGCGTCAACGCGGTTTTCGACCAGGGCGGCGGCCCGTTCCAGGAAGTCACCCGTGGCGCCGATCGCTCCGGCGACGCGCAAACGGCCCTGCTCGTCCTTGCTGGCGTTGGGGTACTTGAGCTTTTTCTGGATGTCCTTGACGGTGATCAGGCCTTTGAGCTCGTAGGCGTCGTTCACGACCAGGAGCTTTTCGACTCGATGGTCGTGGAGGATCTCTTCGGCGTCTTCCAGCGTGGTGCCTACGGGCACGGTGATCAGGTGCTCTTTGGTCATGACATCGCCAATGGGGATGTCGGTTCGATTGACGAAGCGGAGGTCGCGGTTGGTGAGGATACCGACGAGTTTGCCGCCTTTGGTGACCGGGACGCCGGAGATCTTGTAGCGGCGCATGACCTCGAGGGCGTCAGCGATGGGGCGGTCGGGGTCGATGGTGACCGGATCGACGATCATGCCGGATTCGGAACGCTTGACCTTGTCGATTTCGCCAGCCTGGGACTCGATGGACAGATTGCGGTGCACGACGCCGAGTCCGCCCTGCTGCGCCATGGCGATGGCCATGCGGCTCTCGGTGACCGTGTCCATCGCCGCGGACATAAGCGGAGTGGCCAGGGTGATGCGGCGGGTGAGGCGCGTCTGCGTGCTGACCTGGGTGGGGACGACGTCGGAGTAGGCGGGGACGAGCAGGACGTCGTCAAAGGTCAGAGCTTCAGGTACCGGGGTGCTGATCATACAGTTCAAGCGATTCTAGTGCAGTTGGGTGGACGGTGCGGGAAAGGCGCTCAGGGGAAGTGTGCGAGGGCTGGGCGTGCATTGGCGTTTGATCAACAAAGGTTGCAGCCATGCACCCCAAAGGGTGAGTACCCGACTTGCAAGCCGTGGTTTTCAATGCCCTTACTGCATGGCCCAGAGCCATGGGAGAGGTGTAGCTTTCATGTTGAAGGTCCATCGTGAGGCAGCGGCGGGATGCACGGCGTGTCGCACAGGCGACGGGCTCGGCTTTGACCTGACCATGGCGTTTCAGCCCATTGTTGACGTTGAAGCTTGCCGTGTCTGGGCCTATGAGGCGCTGGTGCGGGGCGAAGGTGGACTTTCCGCCGCACAGGTGCTCGGCCTGGTGAACGACGACAACCGCTATGCCTTCGACCAGAGCTGCCGGGTAAAGGCCATTGAACTCGCGGCGAAGCTGGGCATTGCGCAACGGGGAGCCAGGCTTTCGGTGAACTTCATGCCGGGCGCGGTTTACAGTCCGGCGGCGTGCATCCGGCGGACGCTGCAGGCGGCGACCTTTCATCAATTTCCTCTGGACGCGATCATCTTCGAGATCACAGAGGGCGAGCGCATGGTGGACACGAACCACATGCGCCGGATCGCCTCCGAGTACGCGCGGCACGGCTTTACGCTGGCGCTGGACGACTTTGGCTCAGGGTTTTCGGGTCTAAACCTGCTTTCCGAACTGGACGGCATCAAGCTGGTGAAGCTGGACGGCGCGCTGATTCGCAACATCGAGAACAGTCCACGGGCGGAGCGAATTGTGGCCACCATGGTCGAGCTTGGCGCCGATCTGGGGATC
Source organism: uncultured Acidobacteriaceae bacterium (assembly GCA_964243455.1). Lineage (GTDB taxonomy): Bacteria > Acidobacteriota > Terriglobia > Terriglobales > Acidobacteriaceae > Granulicella. The sequence continues at coordinate 2,321 of CAXTGN010000281.1, read as the reverse complement.
GAGATGCTCGCCGAATGTATCGAGACCATTGAGGAGTACGCCGTCTTGCGACGGCTTGGCATCAAGTTGATGCAGGGGTACCTGTTTGCGAGACCCGCCCTGGAGGCGCTGCCGGAGGTGTTCTGGCCGGAGGTGCTTGCGGGTCAAAACCAAACGCTGGTGCCCTCATCAACTTCCGAAACCGGGCTTGTTGCGGGTGCAATGCAAGCGCAGTTGGGCTGAACCCCCGGCCAGGCCCCACATATCCCCAGGCCCGGCCAGCAGCGCTTCCCCGCGTAACGGGGCCTGCACCCTGGTTGAGTTCCGCCCCGGGCTGACCTATACTTCACGGAGCAGACAAATCCAGCCTGCCGCATAAAGGGCCGTGGCTGTACCGGCAGGCGGCCGACGAGGTGAGTGGGCGAAGAGCCCACTTTTTGTTTGCGGCAAACCCGGGCTACTCCGTGGGCCTGACATCGACGATCTCGGGCAAAAGTGACTTATGGCTCTTCCGATTGAAACAATCCGCGCCACGGCTGACCGTGTTGCCTCCAGTCTGGGCCTGGAGGTGGTGGATGTGGAGTTTCAAGGCTCCGGCAAACACCGTGCGCTGCGGGTGTATGTAGAGAAGGACGCCGCCGGGCGGGCACGATTAGCCGAGCAGGCGGCGACGGAAGAAGGCGCTGCCCTGTTGCCCAAAGGTGTGCCGGTCGAGGTGCTTTCAGGCACAACGCACGAGGATTGCGAGATCTTTGCGCGCGACTTTGGGACGGTGCTGGACGTAGAAGACCTGGTGCCCGGCGCCGAGTACACGCTGGAGGTCAGTTCGCCGGGCCTCGAACGCAAGCTGTACAAGGCCGAGGACTACCACCGGTTCCGGGGCAGCCTTGTAAAGCTGCAGACGTTTACGCCCGTGGCAAACAACCGGCAGTTTACGGGACGGCTGACGGAGTTCGACGGGTCTGTACTGAAACTGGACCTCCTCGCCGTCAAACAGAAGGGCAAGGGCAAGAAGCAACAGGGATCCGCGGCAGCCACCGCAGAGATTGCGCTGAACAACGTGGAACGCGCGCAGCTGGTTGCAGAGATTTAGAGGCAGGGAGTAGGTGTCAGGCCAAAGGGAGTAGATCGGGATAAGAGACGAACGGTGGGCGGACAGCGCAGGGCAGGCCAGCGAATTCCGCGCGCGAGGCGAAGATCCGCAGAGAACAACGGGCAGCTGTGGGCTGCCGATAGAGGACGAGACGAATGGCGAGTCTACTGTACCAATCCATCGAGCTGCTGAGCCGCGAAAAGGGCATCGATCCGGAGATCGTGGTCGGCGCGGTTGAGGACGCAATCGCGCTAGCGACCCGCAAGTACTACAAGACCGCGGAGAACATGCGGGGCGAACTGGACCGCGAGTCCGGGGAGATCCGGGCGTACGTCTTTAAGACGGTGGTCGAGGGCGATGAGCAGCTGGAGGACGAGGAGAACCAGCTTACGGTCGAGCAGGCGCGCGAGATGGCGCCCGAGGTCGAAGCCGGGGCGGAGCTGCGCTTCTACAAGGACACGACCCCGCTCGGCCGCATTGCGGCGCAAATGGCCAAGCAGGTCATCTTTCAAAAGGTGCGTGAGGCCGAGCGCGACACGATCTTTAACGAGTACGGCGACCGTATCGGCGAGGTGCTGAACGCGACGGTGAAGCGGCTGGAGCCGATGGACGTGATCTTCGACCTGGGCAAAGCCGAGGCGCGAATGCCCAAGCGCGAGCAGTCGCGGCTGGAGTCGTTCTCGGTGGGTGAACGGATACGCGTGGTGCTGCTGCGCGTAGACCGTGCCGCCAAGGGCCCCCAGGTGATCGTGAGCCGTGCCGCGCCGGCCCTGGTGCAGAACCTGTTCCAGAGCGAGGTTCCGGAGATTTACGACGGAACGGTGCAGGTACGGGCCATTGCGCGCGAGGCTGGCGAGCGGACCAAGATCGCCGTGCAGAGCCGCGACAAGGATGTGGACCCCGTGGGTGCCTGCGTAGGCATGAAGGGCATGCGCGTGCAGTCCATCATCCGTGAGCTGCGGGGCGAAAAGATCGACATTATTGAGTATTCGGACGAGATTACGACGTTTGCCGAGAAGGCGCTGCAGCCGGCCAAGGTGAGCCGGGTCTCCATCCTGGATCTTGGCGATAAGCAGCTGGAGGTCATTGTCGACGACACGCAGCTTTCCCTGGCGATCGGCAAAAAGGGCCAGAACGTACGCCTAGCGGCCAAGCTGCTGCAGTGGAAGATCGACATCAAGAGCGAGGAAGAAAAGCGCCAGGAGGTCGAGCAGCAGATGTCGGCCATGCAGGGCGCGCCCCAGACCCC
>CAXTGN010000280.1:0-6808 GCA_964243455.1 uncultured Acidobacteriaceae bacterium | reverse complement strand
CGTCGTCCCGCCCAAAGGACAAACCGATCAGGTCTTCTACAAAAATGAGCTGCCCCCAACCGCAAAAGGGACGGTTCACCTCGACCTCACGCATCTCAAGGACGGCCGTTATCGCCTCGCCACCTATAGCCTCGGCTACGAGCGCAACGATGCTTACACGGCCTACCTGCACCTCGGTGCGCCGCCCCAGCTCACCCGCGACCAGGTCGCCAAACTCAATGCGGCCAGCACCGGGGAGCCCAGCAGCAGCACGGAGATCACGGTCCAAAACGGTACCTTCGTTCACGATCTGCCGTTACGAACGAATGACGTATTCCTCCTTGTGCTCACGCCGCTTTCAGCGTCCAATTGAATCAGCCCACCAGACCCGGAGACCGCGGTTGCACGTCCGTAAGCCCACTGCTCGACTGAAACACTGCCTTGCGTACTTCCTCTGGCTGAGCTCCCTGGTAATTGCCGCTTTGCAGCCAGGCAGCGCCCATGCCTACTCCCTGCTCACGCACGAACAGCTCATCGACCTCACCTGGCAGAGCTCCATCGTGCCGCTGCTGCTGAGCCGTTATCCCACGCTCACGCCGGCGCAGCTGGAGCATGCGCGCGCCTATGCCTATGGTGGCTGCGTTATTCAGGACATCGGCTACTACCCCTTCGGCGACCCGTTCTTCTCGGACCTCACGCACTACGTCCGCTCCGGCGATTTCGTCGTCAACCTGTTCCGCAACTCCGGCAACGCCGATGAACTTGCCTTCGCTGTCGGCGCCCTCTCCCACTACATCGGCGATTCTTTCGGGCACTCCCAAGCCACCAACATTGCCGTCCCTGTCGAGTTCCCAAAGCTGCGTGCCCGGTATGGCCCTGTGGTGAGCTACGCCGAAGGCGAGCACCAGCATGTGCAGACAGAGTTCGCCTTCGACATCAACGAGATTGCGCACCATCGCCTGGCGCCGGTCCACTACCTGCGCCACGTCGGGCTGGACGTTCCGACCAGGCAGCTGGGACTGGCCTTCTATCAGACCTATGGACTCGCGGAGGACTTCAGCCAGCATCGCGGCCGACGGGTCAACGTGCGTGGCTACCGTTTCGCCGTTCACTCCTTCCTTCCGCGCATCGCCTACGCCACCACGCTGCTGCACCGCAGGCACGAGCCCGCCGATATCGACAACGCCGAGCTGCAGCAGCTCAAACGCGAGATCGCGGCAATCGAGCAGCAAAACCATTGGGACGAGTACCGGCGCAAACCCGGCATCGGCACGTACTCCCTCGCTGGCCTGCTCTTCATTCTTCCCAAAATCGGTCCCATCAAGCTCGTAGCCATCAAGGGACCCACAGAGCAAACCGAGACAGCCTACATCCACTCCGTCGTGCAGTCAGAAGATCTCCTGTCCCGCGCTCTGCATCGCTTCACGCCGCCGCCGGGCACCCGTTCCACGGCCAAGAGCGCTGCGGCGGCGGACTCACACTCCGAGCCCCCGCCTTCGGCTCCTCTGCAGGCAAGCGCCACCGCCTCCCAGGCCATCCCGCGCGGCTCCGATGATCCTCACCATCCCCTCAAGAACCGCGATCTCGACACCGGCAACCCCGTTAAGCCCAGCGGCTACCGCCTTACAGACGACACCTACGCCAGCCTGGCGCATCGCCTCGCAGCCAATCCCAAACAACCCATCCCGCCCGGCGTCAAAGACGACATCCTCGTCTACTACGCGGACCTCGATCTGCCCTTCGCCACCAAAAAACGTCCGGACGCCTGGGCCGCCTTGCAGGCTGATCTCGTCACCCTGAAGACCATGCCCACCAGCACCGTGGAAGACCCCTACCCAACCTACAACGAGAACACCACGGCCACCCCGTAGCCGCTGCGACTCTCTTCAGTAAGCCCCCCTGTGGGAAGAAAACCTTTTCTTTGATCTAACGTTCTCGCAGCTGAGGCGGTCCAAGCGGCATCGGCTCCGATTCCCTTTCCCAAGTTGAGCTCCACATGACGCGTGGTTGGCTTTACCCCGTTGCTGCCCTGTCCTGCGCTGCCCACCTCGTCCCGGCACAGACACCCGCCTCCAACCACCCCTCACCCGCCGATGGGCAATCCGCGATCCGCACCGTGACCGGCGCGGTCACTGACCCCTCCGGCGCCATCCTGCCCGGCGCCACGGTCCACGTCGAAAGCCGTGTCACGCAGTCCGAAGCCATTGCCGACACGGCCGCCGACGCCAACGGCCGCTTCACGCTCCAGCTCGTCCCCGGTACCTACAAGCTCTTCATCACCGCCCCGGGCTTCCAGCCCTTCGTCCGCGACACCTTTGTCGTAGGCAGCAAGAATGGCAAGCCGCTCGCAGTGACCCTGCGCATCGCCGACGCCAACGAGGTCGTCAACGTCTCCGGCGAAGACGCCACCGGCTCCGCCGCCAACAACGGCAGTGCCCTCGTCTTCAAAGGCAAAGACCTCGACACCCTTTCCGACAACGACTCCACTCTGCAGCAGCAGCTCAACGCCATCTCCGGCGGTGGCGACGACGCCTCCGGCACGCCGCACATGTACGTCGACGGCTTCAGCAACGGCCGCTTCCCGCCCAAGAGTTCCATCCGCGAAATCCGTATCAACGGCAACCCGTTCTCGGCGCAGTACGACGACTACGGCTGGGGCCGCATCGAGATCTTCACCAAGCCCGGCAGCGACACCTACCACGGCGACCTCCGCCTGAACGGCAACAGCAACGCCTTCAACGCTCCCAACCCCTTTCAGCGCAACCAGCCCGGCTATCACACCTTCTACCTCGACGGCGACGTCAGCGGCCCCATTGGCAAGAAGAGCTCCTTCTTCTTCAGCTCGAACTACTACGACGGGGCCGGCAATGCGATCGTCAACGCGACCAGCGTCGACCCGAACTCCCTGGCCGTCGTCCCGCTCAACACGGCCATCCCCAACCCCGTCACCAATCACGACTACACGGCCCGCTTCGACCGCCAGCTCACGACCAACAACACCTTCACCGGCCGCTACGAGTACAACATCGCCTACACCACCAACGCCGGTGTGGGCCAGCTCGTCCTTCCTTCCGAGGCCACCGACAACTCCACGACCGCACAGACGCTGCAGCTGGGCAACACCCAGATCATCGGCGCGCACCGCACCAACGAGACCCGCTTCCAGTACATCCGCACCCGGGTCAATCAAACCGCCGCCAGCACCGCGCCCACTCTGGTCGTTCAGGGCAACTTCAACGGCGGCGGAGCCCCTGCCCAGAACTTTACCGACAACCAGGATCGCTACGAGTTCCAGGACTACTTCGGCCTCGACCACGGATCGCACTACTTCCGCATCGGCGGCCGTTACCGCCTCCTCCGCGACAGCAATCTTTCCCGTGCCAACTACAACGGCCAGTACACCTTTCCGGACCTCACCACCTACGCCGCCACGCTGCGCGGCATCGCCGGGGGCCTTTCCCCCGTGGCCATCCGCGCTGCCGGCGGCGGCGCCTCACAGTTCACGGTCACCGTCGGCCAGCCCTCCGCCGTCATCCTCACCGGCGATCTCGGCCTCTACGCCGACGACGAGTGGAAGATCCGCAAGAACCTCACCCTCAACTACGGTCTCCGCTTCGAAACGCAATCCGCCGTCTACGATCACTCGGACCCCGCACCCCGTGCCGGCTTTGCCTGGCAGGTGCATCAGGGAGACAAGAAACCCGCCTGGTTCGTTCTCCGTGGTGGCGCCGGCATCTTCTACACCCGCATCGACTCCACCAGTCTCCTCACCACCGTCCGCCAGAACGGCGTCTCGCAGATCAGCTACGTCCTCGACCAGCCGGACAGCTACCCGAACCTCCCCGATTTCAGCACGCAACCCAGCGTCCAGCCCACCATCTACCGGCTCGACCGGCACGAGCGCACGCCTTATGAGTTCGTCGGCAACGTCTCGGCCGAACGCAGCTTCGGCAAACTGGGCCGCGTCACGGTCACCTACATGACCTCGCGCGGCGTCCACCAGCTCACCTCCATCAATGCCAACGCCCCGCTGCCCGGCACCTACAACCCCGCGATCCCCGGCAGCGGCGTAAAACCGCTCGGGGACCAGAACACCGACCAGTTCACCACCGGGGCGGTCTTCCGCGGCAACCGCCTCATGACCAACTGGTTCCTGCAGCCTGCCAAATGGATCAACACCTGGGGCTATTACGGCCACGCCATCGTCAACGGGGATGGCGGCGGCGGCTTCGCCTCAAACTCCTACGACATCCACGCCGACTACGGCCGAACTCCGTACAACATCCATAACCGGCTCTTCACCGGCGTCAACATCATCGCGCCCTGGGGCTTCTCGCTCGATGTCTTTCTGGCGGCCACCGGCGGACGCGCCTTCAACATCACCACCGGCGCCGACAACAACGGCGATACCACCTACAACGACCGCCCCGCCTTCGCCACCGACCTCACCCGCGCCTCCGTCATCCGGACCGCCCTCGGCAACTTCGACACCTCACCTATCGCCGGCCAGCAAATCGTCCCCTTCGACTACGGCAACGGTCCCGCCTTCGTCTCCCTCCAGACCCGCCTCGAAAAGACCTTCAAGTTCGGCCCCGTTCCCGCCGCCCCCGTCATCGGCGGCGCCGCCCCCGGCAAACCCCCAAAACCCGACCCCAAATACGCCCTCAGCTTCGCCGCCGAAGCCCAGAACCTCACCAATCACCTCAACGGCGGCATCCCCATCGGCGTCCTAAGCTCCCCCAATTTCGGCAAATACATCGACATCGCCAACTTCTTCTCCAGCAACACAGCCGCCAACCGCTCGGTCGACCTCGGCCTCAGCTTCCGCTTCTAAGCGCCTACAGCGAGGAAAGTCCGCAGCGCTGTTAGTCCTTATTTGGGGATAATTTACTTGGCTAACCCACCTTAACGACGGTTAGCGGACTGGGATGACCAACATCTTGACGAGGTAGTAGAAGATCGAATGAGGATGCTGTACCGCATAAAGCACGCACATGAGCAAGACCGCAATACCAACCAGTTTGCCCCACCATGGCAGACTGGAAGCGTTCTTTGCATCAGACGCACTCATGCCCGCCATCATCTCACGGCCTAGAACACGTCGAACAGTTTGCGCGCCCTGCAAATCCTGAGTCGAGCTACGGCCATTTGCGCTTCTGTGTAGTGCGCCTCTCGCAGCCAATAGACGTACTTGTCGTACTCGTCTGTGAGGCCGCAGCCGATGCATTCTAGGACGAATGGGCTGAGGTTGAAGAGGTGCTTGATACCGAATGCTCTCAACCCCCACGGGGTATCCAGCGGCACAATGACGGCAGATCAGCCCGTAGTAGCTCGTTTTCAAGCCTGCCATTCTCTCCCGGTCACCGGCGGCGTAGGCATCGAAGCGCCCAACCCCGACCTCGATATCTACTCAGCTTCGCCGCCGAAGGCCAGAACTTCACCGATCACCTCAACGGCGGCAAACCCATCGGCATCCTCGGCTTCCCCAACTTCGGCAAATACATCGACACCGCCAACTTCTTCTTCAGCGACACCGCCGCGAACCGCTCCATAGACCTCGCCCTCAGCCTCCGCTTCTGAGCGGAGACGGCTACTTACACACGTAGTAGTCATCCGGTCGGAACAAGTGTGTACAGTTCCGTTTATGCAGTAATCCGCTCTTAGAACTTATTTGCGTTGTCGGCTATCATCCGGGAAGATTTATGTATCAACAGATGGAGGGTCGCAGGCGTGGATATGCCTTTTGATAGGATCCTCGGGGTGGTCGGTGCCGTTGGCGTCTTTGCAGCAATTGGCGCGGGGCTAGCAATGGACACCAAGACAGTAGGAGAACTCCACGTTGTTCAAGCTTGCTTCATTACGTCAGCTCTTATTTTGTTCGCTCTTGCTACCGCTTGGGGTATGACCAGTGAAGTGGCATGGCCCTGGCGGGCAGCGAGCGTCATTGCGGTTTGCTCTTTGTCTGGCGTTGGCCTCGTGGAAAGCTTGCGATGGGCACGCGGAAGGGCATGCCGAGCACAATCTTTCTGCAACAGCCCTGGCTAATAGACCTTTGTCCCTGCACGATCTTTTCATGCAAGATTCCCCAGACACGTGGAGATTCGGCTTAGCTACCCGGAGCATCACCTTTAGCGATGGCATGGCGGTTCCATTTGAAGGAATGCAAATCATTGACCCTGGTGCATCCGTGAAGTTCGTATCGATCTACCTTCCCAGCCCAAACAACACCTACGAAGCAGCCGCTGCGCTATCGGATCATATCGAGGAGGCTGGAATCTTGAATTCATTCCACATACAGGCTCAGGGGAACGGTATGGAACAGATCGACACTGGCAAGTACCGCTTTAGCGGAAGAGTTTTCATCTACCATGAAGGCTTCTTGTCAGCAGAGCAGAAAGGTGATTTGCATCGACTGTACGCAGCTAAGAACATGGATCTCGAGACAAGGGGAGAGCCATACAGGATTTTCAAGAACCTTCAGCGCACGACCGAGACACAGAAACCGGTATCACCGTAAGAGCGTTCTCATAAGGGGTTAGAGCGACGGGTCTTGTTATGGTCCGGATCCCGGAACCCGGGAATTATCTCCACCATTGCAGCTCGGCATGGCGTGATCTGGAGCCAGGCAGAGGGATCTCGGATACAAGTTGCAGCATACTGAAGTTGCTGCTACTGGGCTACTGCGGCCCCCGATCAGCAATTGAATGGTCGCATGGTCTTGTTGATCCAGTTCACCCAACGGAACGCTTGTTCGTCAGGTAGCGTTTTGTCATCCCGCAGCGCGCTGAGGGGACCTGCTATCAGGACAGATGTCCTCTACTGCACCGTC
>CAXTGN010000279.1:0-6813 GCA_964243455.1 uncultured Acidobacteriaceae bacterium | reverse complement strand
ACTACCACAAGTTCTACAAGCAGCAGCCCGATCTGAACTGGCGCAACCCGGCCGTCGAAAAGGCCATGTTTGACGCCATGCGTTTCTGGCTGGACCGCGGCGTTGCCGGATTCAGGCTCGACGCGATTCCTACGCTCTTCGAAGATACGCAGCTGCGCAACGAGCCGGAAACGGGGCAGATCAACGCACAAGGCGATCCTGCCACGACGAGCATCTACACCGACAACCTTCCCGAAGTGCACGACGTCATCCGCCGCATGAGCGCCATGGTCAAGAAGTATCCAGGCGACCGCGTACTGATCGGTGAAACGTACCTGCCCAACACCGCCGCGCTCGACAAGTGGTACGGCGGCGCGGCACACGACGAGCTGCAGCTGCCCATGGACATGCTGGTTGGCTTCGGCTCGCGCCAGCCCGGCGAGAATCAGCTCGATGCGGCCTACTTCCGTCGGTACATTACCGAGGTTGAGACGCAGGTTCACGGCGCGCAGCCGCTGATTGTCTTCGACAACCATGACAACACCCGCTCCATCGACCGTTTTGGCGACAAGCAGCATGACGTGGGGATTGCGAAGCTGATCGCCACGATGCTGCTTACCGCGCGCTCTACCGCAATGACCTACTACGGCGCGGAGATCGGGATGCCCACCACCGAGCCCACGCGCAAGGAGGACGTCAAGGATCCGATCGGGATCACGGGATGGCCAGAAGAAAAAGGCCGCGACGGTGAGCGCACTCCTATGCAGTGGACGCCCGGACCGCAGGCTGGCTTTTCCACCAATCCGAATACCTGGCTGCCTATCGCGCCGGACTACAAGACCGTCAACGTCCAAACCGAGTCAGGGCAGCGCGATTCCCTGTTGACCTGGCACGAGCAGCTCATTAAGCTCCGCCGCGACAACCCAGCACTGCATAACGGCGGCATCGTCATGCTGAACCGCGACGACAAGGATGTGCTCGCCTGGGTCCGCACGGCGCCTTCCGGGGCGCAACCTGTCGTGGTGGCCATGAACATGAGCGGCTCACCCAAAACCATCTCGCTGAATCTCACCGAAGCCGGTGTTCAGGGGCAGAAGGCACACACCCTGGCTGCCAGCGATGCCTCCCTCCAGGGTACGACCGCGTTCAACTCGGTCACACTGCCGCCTTATTCCTCCTGGGTGGCCTCGGTGCAGTGAAACAAAATGCCTCGTGAAGCGTACCTTTTGTAGAAGATCGTTCAGCTCAATCGGATGGGGCATGGCAGTTGGCTGCAGCACCTCATTCCAGTAGAGGTGCTGCCATGTCGCCTGTTCCCTCCTCAAAAGCAGACCCTGCGAGTACCAGGGTCGAACCCACAACGCTCCATCGCGCCATCTACCGCGAGCTCATCCACGAGATCGAGGAGGGCGTCTATCGCCCCGGCGATCGTTTGCCCTCGGAAGCCCAACTCTGCGAGCGCTTCGGCGCTTCCCGCATCACCGTGGCCAAAGCCATCCAGTCGCTGCAGCTTGACGGCCTCGTCAACCGCCGCGCGGGCTCCGGCACGTACGTCCAGGAGCCCGCGCCGACCGAACGCCATCAGTTCGGCCTGTTGATCCCGCAACTCGGCTCCACGGAAATCTTCGAGCCCATCTGCCAGGGCATCATGCGCGCGCCGCTGGCCAAGTCGCACGTTCTGCTCTGGGGTTACGCGCCCGGCGAAGGCGAGAGCGACTCCGACCACACCGGCCAGTTGGCCGAGCAGCTTTGCCGCCAGTTCATCGATCAGAAGGTCTCCGGCGTCTTTTTCGCCCCGCTCGAGTTCACCGTCGACCGGGAGGCCGCAAACCGCCGCATCATCGAGCAACTCGCCAAAGCGAAGATCCCTGTCGTCCTGCTCGATCGTTGTCTGCAAACCTATCCCCAGCGCTCCGCGCTTGACCTTGTCGGCATCGACAACGGCCGCGCCGGCTATGTCGTCACCCAGCACCTCTGGCAAGGCGGCGCACGCCGCATCCTCTTCGTAGCTCGCCAGCGCTCCGCGACAACCATCATCGAGCGCATCGGCGGTTATCAATTCGCCTTGAACGAGCTTGCACCCGGCACCACCAGCCGTGTTCTGCTCGGGGACGTGAGGGATGCGGCGTTCGTCCGTGACCTGCTCCGCACCGAGCGCCCGGACGGCATCGTCTGCGGCAACGACCTCACCGCCGCCCGCCTGATGCGGTCCCTTCTCGACCTTGGCATCCGCATCCCGGAGGACGTGCGCATGACGGGCTTCGACGATGTCAGCTACTCGAAATTTTTGCCCGTCCCTCTCACTACCGTGCGCCAGGACTGCTCTGAGATCGGCCGCGCCGCCCTGTCCCTCATGCTCGACCGCCTCCGCGAACCGGACCGTCCCGGCTGGGAGGTGCGTGTCCCCTTCGAACTGGTCACTCGCCAATCCTCGGGTCCGCACACGGACGGCACCCTTCCGTGCAACTGACCTCTTGCTGCATGGAAACGTTTCTTGCTCGTATGCAGAACAAAGTGCTTATGGCAAAGTGTCGAGGTGCGGTGCTATCGTGTTCCAACAAACGCACCGACTCCACGCGCTGAAAGCACGCCGTACCCTTGAGCACAGCTCCCCAACGTAAGGCCTTACTGCTGCTTACAAAGAGCGCCCTCACCGGCGCGCTCGGTGGTCTGCTCTTCGGCTTCGACACGGCCGTCATCGCCGGGGCCACGCACCCGCTGGTTCAGCAATACGGCCTTTCCGACAAGCAGCTCGGCGTTACGGTCTCTATCGCGCTCGTCGGCACCGTGATTGGGGCGATGTTTTCGGGCGAACTCGGCCAAAGAATCGGCAGCCGCGCCGCCCTGCGCTTCATGGGCATCCTGTACGTTCTTTCGGCCATCGGCTGCGCCTTCTCGCCTACCTGGATCTTCTTTCTGGTCGCCCGCTTCCTCGGCGGTCTGGGCATCGGTGGCTCGTCCGTACTCGGCCCCGTCTACATTGCGGAGCTCGCCCCCGCCAAATGGCGCGGCCGTCTCGTCGGCCTGTTCCAGACCAACGTCGTCATCGGCATTCTTCTCGCCTACCTCTCCAACGCCATCGTCGCGCACTTCGTCCACGGTCTCGCCGTCTGGCGGTGGGAGTTCGGCGTCACCATCGTTCCGGCGATCTTTTTCCTCCTCATGCTGCTCACGGTTCCGCACAGCTCCCGCTGGCTCGTCAGCCAGAATCGCGTCGATGAAGCCATGCTGATCCTCGCGCGCATGGGCTCGCCCGATTCACGCGCCGAGGTCGACGCCATCCAGCTCTCGCTGCAGGAAGAAGGCGGCAACGCCAGCACAAACCTCTTTCAGGCGCGCTACAAGTTGCCCATCTTTTTGGCCATCACCATCGGCCTCTTCAACCAGCTCACCGGCATCAACGCGATCCTGTATTACCTGAACGACATCTTCGCCAATGCAGGCTTCAGCAATGTCTCCGCCAACGCCCAGGCTGTCGCCATCGGTGCGGCCAACCTGCTTGCGACGCTGCTCGGCATCTCCATCATCGACAAGCTCGGCCGCAAGACACTGCTGCTCATCGGTGCCGCCGGCGACACACTTTGCCTGGCCGGCGTGGCCTTGCTGTTCCGCACCGGCGAGCATCTGGCGCTGCTGCTGCCGCTGCTGGTTGCCTTCATCATCTTCTTCGCCGTTTCCCAGGGGGCGGTCATTTGGGTCTACATCAGCGAGGTCTTTCCCACCAATGTCCGCGCGAAAGGCCAGGGGCTGGGCTCTTCTTCGCACTGGATCATGAACGCGCTGATCGCGTTCGCCTTCCCGGTGATCGCCGCCCATTCCAAAGCCGCACCCTTCGGCGTCTTCGCCGCGCTAACGGCTGTGCAGTTCTTTGTCGTTCTTTTCATCTACCCCGAAACCAAGGGGCTATCAGTCGAAGAGATGAGCCACCACCTCGGCCACTAAGTGCCGCAAGCCCTGGATGGCTCACCAACGCTATCGATCCATCCCGCCGATCGCAATCTGCGTCAGCTGCGAGCGTACTCGGGGCTTCCACACCGGATACGCCAACTCAGGCATGGGCGTTGCTTGAAAGATCTTTCGCGTCTGCTTCGCAATCCAGCGTGCCGAGGTCTTCGCCTTCTTTCGCCGTGCACTATCCGTTGAGATCCCCGTCCCCGCGTACATCTGCCGGTACAGCTTCGACAACAGCACAAACGCCACGCGCGCTTTCAACGTAGGTGTGCACGCAGAGCGCTTCCATATCTCCGGGAAGGTATAGAACCGGTCCCACACGGCCTGTGTCCGCACGCTGATCTCCGAGGAACTCATCGACGGATGCGGTGTAAACATCTTTGGCCGCACCGCCGATGGGATGAGCCAATATCGGGTCAGAGGTGTGCCATTCACGCCTTCGATCTCCGGCTTGGCGGCTTGCTCCTTCTCCCACCGACCGAAGTCCACCGTGCCGGGAAACGGTGTCATCATCACGAACTGCGCAAAGGTGACATCCGCCTTCATCGCCAGTTCCACCGTGGCATCGAACGTTCCCGGTTTGTCGGTAGGCAGCCCGAAGATGAACGACCCAAGCACATGCAGACCGTGCTCGCGAAATTTCTTCAGCTGTTCAACCAGGCGATCACCGGAGAAGTTGAAATCCTTATAGACGGCTTTCAGGCCCTCGGGCGTTACCGCCTCAATACCGACAAGCGCGCCCTTGATATTGGCCTTGCGCATGGCATCCAGGTATTCGCCGTCTTCCGCCGACTCCATCGTGATCTGCGTGAAGAACACCATGTCCTTCGGCAACTTGGCCAGCTCCGACATCAGCAGAAAGCGCTCGTTGCGGATCGCCATCAGCGATTCGACCTTCTCCGCGTTGCCCTGTTCCCGCGCCAGCCGCAGATCGGTCAGCGTTACGGGGTAGAAGTTGTCGTCGGCCAGTGCGATGAAGCGGAACCCCTTGCGGCGAAGGTCGATGATTTCGTCGATCACCTTCTCAAACGAGCGTTGCCGGGGCTTCTGCCCGTCGGTCCGCCACACAGAGCAGAAAGAGCAGTGCTTTGGACACCCACGGATGGTCTGCACCGAAGCCCACATATATTTATCGGCCTTCATCAGATCCCAGCGCGCCGCAAGAAATTCCTCGCCCTCGATCTTGCCGCCGTTATAAACACGCCCTGCTGCCCCACGCCGCAGATCGTTCAGCACCTGGCCCCACGCAACATCGCCATCACCCTTCACGACGTGATCGGCAAAGCCGCGCTCAAACGGCTCTTCAGGGAACAGGGTCGCGTGAATGCCGCCATACACCACAGTGGCCCCGCGCTCATGCGCCAGACGCCCCACCTCATACCCACGCAGCGCGTTGCCCGTGTGCACACTGATCCCGACTACATCGCCTTCACTGATCGTCTCGGGGGCGGGCGCCTCGATAGACTCAACCACAAGAATCGGATCGCCAAAGGATGCCGGCGTAGCCGCAGCCAGCACAAACAGCCAACGCGGCGTGATCACCGCGGTACCAAAAGAGTTGTCACTGGGATTAATCAGATGTACAGCCATACGGACCCACCTTCGGCGTGCTAGATCTCTGGGCCCGGCGTACGGGCGATCTCCCAGGGAGATGGTGGCTGCTTCTGTGTGGTCACAACGATCGATGGTTCTACAGACGCCTGCCAACTATACCGGAACCTGCGTAAAGATACCCTGAAGGCCCCACCCGATGAACGCGCACGGCCCGAACCAGCAAGCGCATGAAAGTGAAGGGTTTGGCGACTTCGGTTCCTGCTGTTCACCCGGAAGGACGGGGAGACCGCAAGGTCGTCGCGGTTTTCGAGAGAGCGTCCAGTTCGCGACGACGCCTACGAATCGTCGTCGACACGTATCACCGTGCTGGATGCAATCTCCGGCTTCTATCTCTGAGGGAGAACCTTCCCGTCGACGCGCCGTGACGAGGCTCCGGGCCCTCGATAACTTCCAAAGTCAACGACGCTACGGGAAGCCGCAGCAAAGCGAGCTGTGCCACTTTTGTGGTAGACAAGCGTTTACCTTGCGGCGTCGGCCATGTCTGTGTGCGATGCTAGCCGGGGCTTAGTCCATTGCCCTTGTGCCTGTCGCCATGATTGCCGACCTCTTCCAGCAAACCGTCCGAGAGAAAGGCGCGCACAGGCTCCTCAGGACGATGCGTACGCACCTCAACATGGATGTGGCTATTGTCTCCCACTTTCGCGCGACCGACCGCGTGCTCGAACAGGTGGACGCCGACGGTCCGGCTTTCCTGCACACTGGCCAGTGTCTGCCGCTGGAACAGGGCTACTGTCTCAAGGTAGTGCGGGGCGAATTACCCGAACTCATCACGGACACAGGGAAGCTTCCTGCCGCTGCAGCCATTCCAGAGACACACCTGCTCTCCATCGGCTCCCATCTTTGCGTCCCGATCACGCTGCACAACGGTGAGGTCTACGGTACGCTCTGCTGCTTCAGCTTTCTTCCCGACAACAGTCTTGGGGATCGCGATCTGAAGATCATGCGCGCCTTCGCCGAGGTCCTCGCCGGGCACGTCGATGAGGAGCTACACGCCTCGCAGCTGAAGATCGCCAAGGTCCAGACGGTCCGCAGCGGCATGACGCTTTCATGCCCAAGAATTGTCTACCAGCCGATTTATGGGCTCAAAACCGGCATGCTGGCAGGAGTTGAGTGCCTTTCTCGCTTCGATTGCGACCTGTCCCTCACCCCTAGTGAGTGGTTCGAATTGGCCGAAGAAGTCGATCTGCGGCAGGAATTGGAGCTGGAATCAATGCGCCGGGCTCTCCGCACGCTGGACTGCTCCCCCATGGGTCTATTTCAGTATCAACA
>CAXTGN010000278.1:6141-6817 GCA_964243455.1 uncultured Acidobacteriaceae bacterium | reverse complement strand
CCATGGATGCCTGATCGCGATGATGGCGGCCGGGCTGGCCGGCAAGCCCATCGCGATGGATGCGGCCGCTTATACCGGGGCATTGGAGCAGGCGCGGGCGCTGGCTTGCCCCGTTGTGGGCTGTGCGGTGGACGCCGAGGGGACGACGGCTGCCAGCCTGCGGGAGGCATGTGAGCGCGGTCGGCAGAGCGGGGTGCCTGTTGCGGCGATCTTTGCCACGGTGACCGTGCATAATCCGCTGGGCTGCACGGCTTCGCTGGCCCGGCGCGAGGCGCTGGTCGTGGTGGCGCGAGAGTTCGATCTGCTCATCCTCGAGGACGATACGTACGGCTTCATGGAGCCGTACGCGCCGGCGCGGCTGTACGATTTGGCGCCGGAACGGACGTTCTATGTCGGTTCGCTGAGCAAGAGCTATGCGCCGGCCTCGCGGATGGGCTTTCTGGTCGCGCCGGAGAGCTTCGGCACGAGCATTGCTGCGGCAATCAAAAACACGGCGACAGGAAGTTCGCTGGTGCACCATATGGCAGCGTGTAGCTTGCTTGCGGACGGCAATGTGGACCGGGTTATTGCAGCGAAGAACGTGGAGGGCGCGCGGCGGAACGCGGCGGCGCGGGCGCTACTGGGCGACCGGTGTTGGCCGGGCGCAAAGGCCGCATGGCACCTCTGGGTAACGCTG
>CAXTGN010000278.1:0-6131 GCA_964243455.1 uncultured Acidobacteriaceae bacterium | reverse complement strand
CTGCCGGAGCGCGTGACGGCACAGGACTTCGAGGCTCGAATGCGCGATCGGGGCGTTTGCCTGAGTGGCGGGAACTGGTTTGCGACGTGTGAGGGGGCGCCGCATGGTTTCCGGATCGCTCTGGGCGGCGAGGTGGACGCGTCGCTGACACAGCGCGGCGTGGAGTTGGTGGCGACAGAACTGTCGCAGCTGTGACCGGCTACGGCTGGCCTGCGCAGGTGCCGTCCTCCCTGCGCGCGGGAACCGGGAGCGGCGGCTCTTCATTGCCACTTAAACTCGCTACGCGAGGATCGTAGTCTGATGGTCTTCTCGCGTTTCCTGGCGTTGCGCTCTGTGTCTTTTTGGGCTTTCGCCCTTGTGGTGGCGGGCTTTCCGGGATGGGCTAGAGCTTGTGCGCAGACCCCGGTTCAGCTGGTCTCGGCGATGGCGGCCAAGGAGGTCGCGGCTCGCAACGAGGACAACTTCTACAGCTACGACGCAGACGAGGTCTCGGACCGCACCGGGGGGCATCGCTGGACAGAGACGGTGGTCGAGACGACCGACGGCCCTCTGCATCGGCTCCTGGCCATCGACGGCAGGCCGCTTAACCTGGCCGAAGCAAACGCCGAGAGCGAGCGCATCAAGGCCATCGTTCGCGATCCCGTGGAGTTTCGCCGCCTGGGCACGGCGCATAAAGGCGATGAGGCACGGTCCGAGCAGTTGCTGCAGCTGTTGCCGAAGGCGTTTCTGATGACGCCGGCAGGAGAGGCGAATGGCTGCACACAATTCGCGTTTCGGGCGAACCCTGCCTTTCAGCCCTCGTCGTATGAGGAGAAAGTGGCCGTGGCGATGGCTGGAACGGTGTCGTTCAAGGAGCCGCAGCTGCGGCTATGCGTTCTGCAGGCGAGCCTCATCCGTCCGGTGGAGTTTGGGTTTGGATTGCTGGGCAAGATTGAGCAGGGAGGCCGGTTTCGGCTGCAACGGGATCCCGTGGATGCGATCCACTGGAAGTCCGACCTGATCAGTGTGCACATGCAGGGCCGGATCCTGCTAATGAAGTCGCTGACCCGCGAGCAGGAGGTGCGGCGGACGCAAATTCGGTTGCTGCCGCAGCGGTTGTCTGTGGCGCAGGCGGCGCAGATGATTGCGCCGTAGAGGCTTGGCTGCGTAAGACTTCTGCGAACGGCTCGATCGGCGTGCCCCATGCAAGGCTCAAGTCCTGCCAGTCAGGATTCGTGGCTACGACAAAGCGGATCTTCTTGATGCGCGACCAGCGTTTCAGCTGCTTCTCTCGCGCAATCGCTGTCGGCATCGAGGCGAAGCGCTCGAAGTAGACAAAACGCTTGATGTTGTAGCGTTCCGTGAAGGCGGCAGCATAGGTGCCACTTTTGTGTTGGCCCAGGCGACGTTCGAGGTTTGAGGTGACGCCGATATACAGGTGTTTGAAGCCGCTGGCGAGGATGTAGACGTAGCCGGGCTTGTTCATGGCGTCCTGTTGCGGACGTGGCGCCCCAAGCAAAATACAGGGGTCTCTCCGCTGCGCCTCACGATACAGCCGTGAGGCTCCGGTCGAGCTGACACGTCTGTGGCAGGGCTGTCCAAGGGATCGGGCAGTGGTCGGTGGCGATCCAAATACATCGTATTTTGATCGCACCTCCCACAAAACTGTCATCTCGACCGGAGCGCAGCGAAGTGGAGAGACCCCCTGTATTTTGTTCGGTTCGCCACACGCGCCCAAGGGACAGCTACTCGGCGGATTCGCCGTGCGTGTGGGTCGCCGCAGCGGTTTCCCCGGCGACGGCTGCGGCTTCCGGCGTGGCGCTGCGCGGGCGCATGAGCGGGAAGAGGATGACGTCGCGGATAGAGCGCGAGCCGGTGAGGAGCATGGTGAGGCGGTCGATGCCGATGCCTTCGCCGGCGGTGGGGGGCAGCCCGTACCCCAGGGCGCGGACGTAGTCGGTGTCGACCTCGGCCATGGACTCGGAGTCCTTGTCGGCGACCTGGGCTTCGAAGCGGGCCTCCTGGTCGATAGGGTCGTTGAGCTCGGAGAAGGCGTTGCCGACCTCGAAGCCGCCGATGTAGAACTCGAAGCGCTCGACCCAGTCGGGTTCGTCGGGTTTGACTTTGCTGAGCGGGGAAACGGCCAGGGGGAAGTCGTAGATGATCGTGGGCTGGATGAGGTGGGGTTCGGCTAGGAACTCAAAAATCTCAGCGTTCGCCCGACCCATGGCGTTTTTTCGTTCCGCATCGCTCTCGGCGGCTCGCAACTTGTTTCTATGCTGGGAGAAGAGAGCCAACAGTGGAGTGGCAACTGCAAAGAGCTTAGGTTCAAACATGCTGGACTTGTCGGCTCTGGCATGGTGCCAGCGAATTACATCGTTGACAGCTCTACTGAGTAGCTTTTCGAGCTTTTCCGGGTCGGACAAAGACGCCTTATCCGGCTGTTCTCCTGCCTCTTCATCCCAGAATTTGATGATTGCTTCCAGGATGCTGAGCTTCTGCCACTTCCCTAGATCGATCTCCTGCCCGTTGAACTGCGTCTTGGTCGTGCCATTCACCTCCTGCGCGACGAACTGGATAACCTCCTGCGTAAGGTCCATCAGGTCGTGGTAGTTCGCGTAGGCCTGGTAGAACTCGAGCATGGTGAACTCGGGATTGTGGCGGGTGCTGACGCCCTCATTACGGAAGTTGCGATTGATCTCGTAGACGCGATCCAGGCCGCCGACCACGAGGCGCTTGAGGTAAAGCTCGGGCGCGATGCGAAGGTTGAGCGGAATGTCGAGCGCGTTGTGGTGCGTAGTGAACGGACGCGCCGCCGCGCCGCCGGCAACGGTCTGCAGCATCGGGGTTTCAACCTCGATATAGCCGCGGGTGTCGAAGAACTTGCGCAGGGCGCGGAGGATGGCGGCGCGCTTCTCGAAGACCTCGCGGACATTGGTGGGGGCGTCGTTGTGTTCTTCATTGGACTGGGCGGTGTCGGTGACGGTGGAAACGCCGGGCGGCACAACAGCAGATCCCCCCGCGGCGCTGCGGGATGATGACGTGGCAGAGTTTGCGACGGTCTCGGCGACCTGGACCGGGTCGGCCTTGGCGAGTGTGCCGCTGTTCATGATGAGGTCGACATAGCGGCGGCGGTAGCGGAGTTCGACGTCTTCCAAGCCGTGGTACTTGTCCGGCAGCGCGACCATGGCCTTGGCGAGGAAGCTGAGCGCGGGTTTCCCGTTCACCGGCAGGGCCTTGAGGGTGAGTTCTCCTGTCCGCGTTCTCATCAGCGTGCCGCGGACGCCGATGTGGTCGCCGAGATCGAGGAGTTTGTAGAGGGCAAAGGCGTCCTCACCGACATCGTCCTTGCGCACATAGATCTGGAGGCGTTTGCCACCCTGTTGCAGGTGCGCGAAGCCGGCTTTGCCCTGCACGCGAAGGCTCATCAGGCGGCCTGCGGCAGCGACCTGCGGCTTGTCGGCCTCGAGCTCTTCGACGGTGACGGGCGCGGCGGGGGTGTCATAGCGGGCGAGAAGGTGTGGGATGTGGCTGAGCTGCAGTGATTCATCCGCGGACGGGAAGCGATTGGGGTAAATGGCTTCAGCGGGCGTGAGACCTCCGCGAACACCGATAGCCCGGATCTGCTCCAACTTTTCGCGGCGCTGATGAAAGAGGTTTTGCTCGAATTCTGAGTCAAACTGGGGCAAGGTGCGGCTCGCTTGGGAGGAATGGGCGACGTTGCAGGGCGGGGGAGGCGCCGGCTGGTCGCGACACCTCAGTATAGCCAGGGTCGCCTGGTGAGTTGAGGCCCGCAGCCGGTGGTCAACGGTGCCTCAGAAGCTGAAGCCGTGTCCTTCCCGTTCGTGGACGTTTGTTGCGTCATGGTAGTGTTTGGGTCGAGATGGCGGACGACAACAAGCCGACGAAGAAGGGCAGTGGAGCGGTGAGTCAGCTGGCCCAGGCCGAGTCTTTCATTCAGCTCGCCCTCGCCCTGCCGGCGGGCTGTTTCATCGGCTGGCTGCTCGGGACGCTGCTGGATAAGCACTTCCACACCGGATGGATCGTGGTTGTGGGCATCCTGCTTGGTGCGGCCGGGGGGTTCGTCCAGATCTTTGTGATGGCCTCGCGCTACCTAAAGCGGGGTGGGTAGTGTTGGAGATGGGGGCGTTTTCCGACGAGGACTTCCGCCGGACAATTTTGCGGGCGCTCCGGTTGGTGGCGATGCTGACCGCGGTCGCGCTGCCGCTGATCTGGTGGCGGATGGGGTGGCGGAGCGGGGTCTTGTTGCTGGTCGGTGCGGCTGTTTCGGCCTCTGGCCTGTGGGAGTGGCTGCAGCTCCTGACGGGGCTGATGAAGCGCCTGGACGGGGGCGGGAAGGCGAGTCCGCTGGGGCTGGTGCTGCTGGGTTTCTTCGTTCGCCTGGGGGTCGTCGTCGGGGTGCTCTATGGTAGTCTGAAGCTTCTGGATGGCTCTGTCGTCGCGCTCGCGGTGGGCCTCGGTCTGGGAGTGCTTGCGCTCACGATTGAAGGTTTACGGTTGGTGAAGGCCTGGACGGTGTGAAGGCCGCTTTTGAGTCGTCCAAGGATGCTTTGCCGAACGGATCATGCCTACACAGCTGCTGTTTACCCGAGTTTTGAATCATCTCCTTGCGCACCCGGTCGATGCGCTCCTTGGCGCGTTCCATGTCGCGCCCGACTACCCGAATGCGCCGATCACGGACGCCTTTGCGATGGAACTGCTGGTGTTTGCGGTGCTGATCGCGTACTTCCTGCTGGTGCGTTCGACCCTGAGTGTGGAGACGCCGGGTGGTGTACAGCATCTGGCCGAGATGACCAACGAGTTCGTCTCCGAGCAGGGCGAGCAGATTATCGGGCATGGCCATGAGCGCTTCACGGGCTACCTGACGGCGCTGCTTCTCTTTATCCTGCTGAGCAACCTGGTGGGTTTGATCCCCGGACTGATGTCGCCGACCTCCAAGGTCACCGTGCCGTTGGGCTTCGCGCTGGTCACGTTTGTCTACTATCACTACCATGGCATTCGGGTGAACGGAGCATCGTACGTCAAGCAATTCCTGGGGCCGGTGTGGTGGTTGTACCCGCTGATGTTTCCGGTGGAAATCATCTCTCACCTGGCGCGTGTTCTTTCGCTTACCGTGCGTTTGTACGCGAACATGTTTGCCGGCGATCTGCTGACGCTGGTGTTCTTTTCGATCGTGCCGATCGGAATTCCGCTCGTCTTTCTGGGATTGCACCTGGGGGTCGCCGTCATTCAGGCATATGTCTTCATGCTGCTGGCCGCGATCTACCTGTCACTGGCGGTGGCAGGCGAGCATTAGAGCGCACGCGCTGTAGGTCAGGGCTGAAGCCCTGATCTATCATTTCAGGATTCCCGCGGAGGGGCGCCCCCTCTTCGCGGTGGGTATTACCGCCGCATAGCGTGAGGGGCCAGCACGGTGAGCTCAACCACCCACTGGCGGCGAGACCAACGGGGGCAGGAGTTTCACCTATGCGCACCATGAAATACCTCTTCACCATGTTGGCCGCGTTGCTGATCGCATCGCCGGCCTTTGCCCAGGCAGGAGCGGGGGCCGGCGCCGGCTCCTCGTCGCAGTGGGTTCCTTTGGCCGCCGGCCTTGGGATGGCCCTGGCGGCGGGTCTTTGCGGCCTGGCGCAGGGCAAAGCCACGGCGTCCTCGGCAGAGGCGCTGGCACGGAACCCAGGCGCTCGCCCCGGCATCTTCCTGTTCCTGATCCTTGGCCTGGCGTTTATCGAGTCGCTCTCGCTGTTCACCTTTCTCATTATCATTCTGAAGGTGAAGTAAGGCTTTTGTTTCGCGTACGTAGAAAGGCCTCCGCTGCGGCGGAGGCCTTTCGATCCTTGGTGATGAGAGCTGTTCAAGCGGGCTGTGGGAAGCCCACGTTCGTTTCGATGTGTTTAGTGCGCCAGGTTTGCGGCTGCGGTCGGAGGCAGAGCGGGCACGGTTGTTGTGGCGGGTGCCTCGGTGTAGGCGGGCAGCACCTTCGGGCTGGCGCGTTGCACCAGGTTGAGCATGTGGCCGGGGAAGATGCCCAGAGCCAGCGTGGCCACCGCAGAACCCGCCAGGGCGAGGCCCGCGGGAAGGGTGAGCTTGCGGATCGGTGTGTAGCCGAGGGAGTCTGTAAGCGGGCGGGC
>CAXTGN010000277.1:0-6817 GCA_964243455.1 uncultured Acidobacteriaceae bacterium | reverse complement strand
CAACCGCAGCAACAAGCAAAAGGCAGTTGACAGAGGAGGCGCGATTAGAGAACGGTCCCCCAGGTTCGGATTCTGACAACCAAACCTCGGCACAAGATGCCGCGGGGCCGTCCACCCCAACACGGACAATTCCTAGATCTGGGAATGTTGTAAGTTACGCTAAGAGCGCATCTTGGGCCCAAATGGCATAGATCTTTCTGGATTAGCTGATCTTTCCGATTTGTCGCGAGTTCTTATTAGCTACGCCTCGCCACGCCGAAGGCATCTTGCTGAAACTGCTTAATAGCCTCTGAGGCTCAACTGCTGATCCATGCAACAACGCCGCCCGTCCAGCGGGAAAGTCGAGCATGTCAGGAGAGGAACTTCTTTCTGAACAACCGGCGTCCGCCTTGCCATGCGCGGCCCGGCCCGGCGCGTCCGGGCAGAGCGGACCCGTCCCGTCGTTGTTTCTTTGGCGGACAACCCTCCAGGAGGACCGCCGGCATAGGAATCTGCCTTGTGGGGCGACAATCAATCAGGATAGTTGCCTTGGTCCTCAGTGGAGGCTGTCGCCTATCTATGGTTCTACCGTGAACATCCGGCGGGCCTCGTCCAGCCCCTTTGCAACGCTTTGTGGGATGCCGGCGCGAGGCATGACAATCTGATAAGAGCAGTTCGCTACTGCCCAGCTTCGTGATCGTGACGGCCTGTGCCATGCCCTTGAAGGCGAGGCGGTCTCCGGGGTCTCAGTGCTGAAAAGATGGTCAGGAAGGCAAAGCCCATCATTCTCCGTGCTACCTGACCCGTGTGCTGGAGGGACCAACTCAGCCGTGCGATGGTTCGTACAACAATGCCCGATAGTTCAGCAGAACTCGGCACAATCGCAGACTAGGAGCATGGCAATGCGGACCCTACGCGGACATATCGCCCTCTCGTCAGTTGCCCTGCTGGCAGTCGTGAGTGAGCCAGCCCGCGCGGCGGACTACACGCGCGAGCAGGTCGCGGGGTTGCTGGCCGCCTTGCCGGTTGGGCAGCACGCAGACTTCGCCGGTCGGTCTCTGGCAGGTCTCGACCTGAACAGGCTCGACTTCACCAGCGCCAACATGCGTGGGGCGGACCTGTCCGGCGCCAACCTGTATTCGTCCAAGTTCGAGGGCGCCAGCTTGGTGGGCGCCAACCTGTCCGGCGCTAACATGGCCATCATGAACGTGATACGGGCCGACTTCACGGATGCCTACCTATCCGGCGCACAGATGTTCGGGCTGGTGACCTCGAGCGGGATGGAAACCTCGAAGCTGGAGGCGCCAATCATGGTCCGGGCAAACTTCACCGGCGCACGACTGGTGTCTCGGCTGGGATACGCGGATTTGCGCGGGGCCAACTTCACCAGGGCGCGGATGAGTGCCGACCTGAAGAACCAGTCCATGGGGCTGATGCGAGCCGAGTTCCCGAGTGCGAACCTTGCTGGCGCCAACTTGGAAGGAGCCGAGATGGGCAGCGCCCTGCTACGGTTCACCGATCTGTCCGGAGCGAACCTCGCCGGCACGTACCTGTATCGCGCTGACTTCATCGGCGCCAACCTGTCCGGTGCCGATCTGACGGGTGCCGATGCGACGGAGGCGAACTTCGAAGCCGCCCGTATTGCAGACGCCAAGGGCCTGGGAAGCGTGAAGGGCCTCGACCGCAGCAAAGCGCGCTGACCGCCTGAGAGATGCGGTCAGGCTGCTGACCGTTGCTCCCGGCCCGCTCACCTATTCTGTCGCCTACATCACATCCGACGCCGTGCCTTCAGCAAGCGGGAACACCGTCCGTTATCCCATCCGTCAATCAATGTGTCCGGCTACTCGTGAGCGGTCCAGGGTTGCCGGACAGGGTGGGACTGGGCGGTTGGGGTACGTTTGACGGACACCACTGACCCTGGCCGTCGGCTTAAGCAGCACAGCGTCAGATGGCCATTCTGCACAGCTTCGCGGTCAATGGGCCTGATTGTGGCGCGGCTCCCTTCGCGGCGGTTCATGAACGCACCCAGCCAGCGGCGACCAGGTGCCGCCGACGGCCTCTCGCCGGACGGCTGTCACAACTGTTGTTACAGTGCTACAGTCGCTCCCATGAGCGCTCGAAAAACCCTCAACGTCTCTATCACCCCGGGGCTGCACGCGTTCATCGCCGGGCGTCTTGGCTCGGGGCGATATGGCAACGTAAGCGAGATCGTGCGGGCCGCCTTGCGTCTGCTGGAAGAACGTGAGCTGCGGTTCGACGAGCACCGAAGGGCGACGATCGACGCGGCAGAACCCGATGCGCGCTGATCGGGTGCTGGCCTCATCCGCGCTCCAAGACGATGTCCGGGCCATTGGCAGCATAGCCGTCGTGGACACCATCCTGGAGGTCGTCTGCCGCACGACCGGCATGGGGTTCGCAGCAGTTGCGCGCGTGACCGAGGACCGCTGGGTCGCCTGCCAGGTCCGGGACGAGATCGCGTTCGGTTTGCAGCCCGGGGGCGAGCTGAAAGTCGAGACCACGATCTGCAGCGAGGTCCGCAACGCTCGCCAGGCCGTGTTCATCGACAGTGTCGCGGAGCATCCAACGTACTGCGGCCACCCGACGCCTGCGTTGTACGGCTTCCAGAGCTACGTCTCGACGCCGATCGTGCTGAAGGACGGCACCTTCTTCGGAACGCTGTGCGCAATCGACCCCAGGCCCGCCCGCGTGAGCACGCCCGAGACGATTGGAATGTTCCGGTTGTTCGCAGAACTTATAGCCCTCCACCTCGACGCGGGTGACCGGGTGGAGGTGCTGAAGCAACGCGTCGCCGAGCGCACGGCCGAGCGCGACCTGCTCGCCGAAATCGTGGGGGCAACCGATGTCATGATCATGGCGTGCGATCTCGGCTACACCATCCTGGCCATCAACAAGGCAAATGCTGACGAGTTCGAGCATATCTACGGTGTTCGACCCAAGGTCGGCGACAACATGCTGGAGCTTCTCGCCGACCAGCCCGAGCACCAGGCCCAGGTGCGGGCGGGATGGGGCCGGGGCCTCTCGGGCGAGGAGGTCACCCTTATCGAGGACTACGGCGACCCCGGCCGTGCCCGGCCCTACTACGAGGTAAGGTTTCGAACCTTGTGGAACGAGCAAGGCGAGCGCGTCGGCTGCTACCAATTCGTGACCGACGTGACCGAGCGGCTGCGGGAGCAGGCCGCATTGGCCGCAGTGCAGGAAGCCCTGCGCCAGTCGCAGAAGATGGAGGCGGTGGGCCAGCTCACGGGTGGCCTTGCGCACGATTTCAACAACCTGCTTACCGGGATCACAGGCAGCTTGGAGTTGCTCGGAACCCGTCTCGCCCAGGGGCGCGTCGGCGAGGTGAACCGCTACGTCGCCGCAGCTCAGGGCGCGGCCCAGCGGGCAGCGTCTCTCACGCACCGCCTGCTCGCCTTTTCGCGCCGTCAGACGCTCGATCCCAAGCCCACCGACATGAGTCGATTGGTGGCCGGCATGGAGGAGCTGGTCCGGCGCACGATGGGACCGGCGGTCGCGGTCGAGGTGGTGGGGGATGCAGGACTGTGGACCACGCTGGTGGATCCAGGGCAGCTCGAGAACGCGCTGCTCAACCTGTGCATCAACGCCCGCGACGCGATGCCCGGCGGCGGCAAGATCACCGTCGAGACCGGCAACCGCTGGCTGGACGAGCGCGAGGCCCATGCCCGGGAGCTGCCGCCAGGCCAGTACGTGTCGCTCTGCGTGTCCGACACCGGCACGGGAATGTCCGCCGACGTGATAGCCCGCGCGTTCGACCCATTTTTCACGACCAAGCCGATCGGCATGGGCACGGGGCTGGGCCTCTCCATGGTGTATGGCTTCGTGCGCCAGTCCGGCGGGCAGGCACACATCACCTCCAAGCCTGGTCAGGGCACGATGGTATGCCTCTACCTACCCCGTGACCTGGGCATGGCGGAAAGTGTGGACGGCGCGACCGCGACTGCTGAAGCGCCGAGCGCCGGCCGGGGCGAGACAGTGCTGGTGGTGGATGACGAACCGACCGTGCGAATGCTGGTGACGGAGGTGCTGGGAGACCTGGGCTATACAGTCATCGAGGCAGTGGACGGGGCGGCAGGGCTGCGGGTGCTGCAATCGGACGTGCGCATCGATTTGCTGGTGACCGATGTGGGCCTGCCCGGCGGCATGAACGGTCGGCAGGTGGCGGATGCGGGGCGGATGGCGCGGCCCGGCCTCAAAGTGCTGTTCATCACCGGCTACGCCGAGAACGCCGTGCTTAGCCACGGCCACCTCGATCCGGGCATGCACCTGCTGACCAAGCCGTTCGCGATGCAAGCACTCGCCAGTCGGATCACGACCCTCGTCGTTGGAACGTAGCGGCGGGCTTGAGCTGTAGTTCTAACCGTAAAAATCGGCACGGTTGGTTCGACGGACAGGAGCATCACGCGAGTCGGAGAGAGGCAGGACGCGCCAAACCAACTCGGAGCGCCGGCACGTCGTCGCCAGCCCTCCCGGAGTATTACCCACTGCCCCAACTACAGCCATCGAAAGCTATGGCACCTGCCAGCGTGGACTTGGCCGTGCAATGTTGGCAAGCCTGCCGACAATCCGGCTCCTCCAAGAGTCCGCATCCGGCCGCGGCCTCCTAAATGGCTCGTGCGTCTGAGTGGTACGGTGTACTGTCATAGGCGGCCGTGCGGAACTTCATACATTTGCACGCCGCAATCTGGTGAATATTGGATGCGTGTTCTCAATGGGATAGGGTTCGCAAAAGTCCCGCGCGGAAAGGATGGATTTTTGCAACAAGTTTGCATCATCTATCAAGGTCCGTGCTAAATCGTATTGGCACTCCTGCAACGCGCTGATCTGTCGCAAGAATATGCCTTATGACAGTAGGCCATACGACTCAGACGCAAGGCCCTAAATGCCCCCTTCAAGCAGTGCGCCAGGCAGTTCCGCTTGGGTTACGTGCAACTCGTCTTGCCTGGTGGCCAGTTTTCAAACGGCATGGCTCAAGGCTTCAGCGGTGAAGGGCTTGCGCAGGAAACGGTCGCCGGGGCAAAGCACCGGCCTCTCCATGTTGGTGCCGCTGATCAGCATGGCGCGCACCCTGGGCCACCGCAGCCGAGCAGCGGCGATCAGTTCGAGGCCGCTCATCCCTGGACCCAGTTGCATGTCGGTCACCAGCACGTCCGGCATCCCCTCGGCCGTCATGCACTCAAGCGCCTCTGCATCAGCGGCGTCGCTGACCTGGCCGCCCTCAGCAAGCAGTTCCCGCAAGCACTCGCGTATCGTGGCGTGGTCCTCGACCACCAGGATCGTCGTGCTGATCGGCAAATCCTTGATGCAATCCGTCCAACCCGGGTGAGATGACATACTAGTGCTTCCGATCGCGATTTATAATGCTCGCAACCATGTTCATCAGCTCCTCGAAGTCGCCTCTCTTTGAATCATCTTCATATCCATTCAGATAATATGTCCTATTTGATTTACTTAAGCGAAGACTTCGAATGTTTGGCGATATGGAATGTTCATTGTCGTCATCCTCTTGCTTCACTGACACATTGAACCCCTGAGCCAATTATATACGCCTTGAGAAAGCCGCATGATCGCAAAGTCCTAGTCTCCGGCTGCCACGGCCTCGGCAAAAGCTTTGACGCGGCCGTAGCAGGTGCACGCAGCAGCCTCCAGGCTCGGCCGATCACAGATCAGGATGCGGCCCCGCCTCTGGCTGACAGCCCCTGCTGCCTGCAACGATTGCAGGGCGACCGTTACGCCGGACCGCCGCACCGCCAGCATCTTGGACAGGAACTCCTGCGTCAGGAGCATCTCGTCCCCGTCCACCCGGTCGCGCGCTATCAGCAGCCAGCGCGCCAGGCGCTGCGTCAGGGTGTGCTGGCTGTTGCAGGCCGCCGTCTGCGACACCTGCGCCATGAAGGCCTCCAAGGCCTGCAGCAGGAGCCGCCGCAGCACCGGCAGCGCGTCCATGCTGTCGCGCAGCGCCTCAGTCGTCATGCGCTGCGCGGCACCTGGCATCTGCACCATGGACCGGTCGAAGGACACGGGCCTGGAACCCAGCAGCGCCGGCAGGCCCACCATGCCCTCGCGCCCGATCAGGCCGACCTCGGTGCCGATGCCGTCGCCGCTGCCGTCGGTTTCGGCCACCATGGAGGCGAGGCCCTCCTCGACGAAGAACACCTGGTCGATGCGCTGCCCGGCCTCGTGCAGGGATTGGCCGTTGACCCACCGCACCCGCGTCAGCAGCGGGCGGAGCTGCTCCAACTCGGCCGGCGGCAGGGCGGACAGCAGCTCATTTCTGCTGAACGTTGGCGCTTGAAAGTTCATGGCATACGCACTCCTCGACGATAGGCGAGAGCGCGGAAGCGTCTCTCAGCCGCCTGCGCCCGAGGGTCTCGGCAAGCGATAACGGTACGGTAGCATACTCTTTGAGGGCTGACCAGAAACGTTATAGTTTGCGGTGAAAGGAGGAACCGCCAGCGAGGCCGCTATATGTAGCAGCTCGTACTCATCCCTGGCAGGGCGCGCACTCGTGGGCCTGAGCTGGCTCACGCTCCGGGTCTTCGCTGCTTTTTAGGGTCAGGCGAACGGGTTCCTGGGCGCTTTTGGTGTTCATTGCTGCGCGACAATCTGGATGAGCCACATTGCCTCGCCCAGGAATGCTCCCGTAGCACCATTGCGGTGTCCTGCGCCAACACGCTCTGACGCCCGCTGCCGACGCGCGCTCTCTCCTCCGTTACGTAACGCTGTCCAATGTGGCCGGCGCAGGCTCTGAACCGCGCCGGGTTTGCCGGAGGCTCCAACTCCTGAGAAGGTGGAGCGATGA
>CAXTGN010000276.1:0-6862 GCA_964243455.1 uncultured Acidobacteriaceae bacterium | reverse complement strand
CACCGATTCCCAAACGCAACACTGGACAGGTCACCACGAACCCCTCACCGGCCTCGTGCGCGTCGACAACAAGCCCTTTCGGCTGATCGGCCCCGACCCGCGCGACACCCCTGCCGCCGAGCAAACAGCGTCCGTGCTGACGCCCACCCACACCCGCTACACCTTCACCGCCGGTGGCGTGGCGATCGACCTCACCTTCTTCACGCCCGCCTTTCTCGACGATCTCGACATCCTGTCCCGTCCCGTGACGTACATCACCTGGAGCGCGCACAGCACCGACAACGCCCAGCATGCCGTCTCCGTCTTCCTCGGCGCGAACGCCGATTTTGCCACCAGCTTCGAGAATCAGCCCGTCAACTTCGTCCGTCACCGCACCGCCTCGACCGAGGTGCTCTCCGTCGGCACTCGCGAACAGGCCGTTCTGAACCGTTCCGGCGACGACCTCCGCATTGACTGGGGCTACTTCCACCTCGCCGTCCCCACCAGCGAGGGGGCCGAAACAACCATCTCCCACAACCCCGCTCGGCAGTTCATCACTGGCGGCACCCTCGAGCGCGCCGACGACCTCGACCCCGAGCAAACCGGGAACCACCGCGCCCCGCAGATGGCCGTCGCCTTCTCTCTCGGGCAGGTCGGGAGCCAGCCCGTGGATCGGCACCTCCTCGTCGCCTACACCGAGGACTACGGCATTCAGTACCTCCGCCGAAATCTCCGTCCCTGGTGGCAGCGGGACAACAAGCCCGCATCCACCATGCTGGACGAGGCCGAAGAGCAATACCGCAGCCTCGACACCCGCGGCACCCAGTTCGACCGGCAACTCATCGCCGATATGACCAATGTCGGCGGCGAACACTACGCATGGATCTGCACCCTCGCCTACCGCCAGGCCATCGCCGCCCATAAGCTCGTCGCCGACGTCGACGGCCAGCCGATGTACTTCGGCAAGGAAAACTTCTCCAACGGCAGTATCGACACCGTCGACGTGCTCTATCCCTCCGCTCCGATTTTCCTCTTCTTCAACCCGCGCCTCCTCGAAGCCGAGATCCTCCCGCTTCTTGAGTACGTCGCCCTGCCCAATCGCTGGCGCTTTCCCTTCGCCCCGCACGACCTCGGCCAGTACCCGCTCGCCAACGGGCAAACCTACGGCGGCGGCGAGCAGACCGAAGAGAACCAGATGCCCGTCGAAGAAAGCGGCAACCTGCTCATTCTCGTCGACGCCCTCGCCCAGCTCGGAGACCGGCCCGGGGGGCAATCCGGAAATCAGCCCCACGGACTCGATCTCGCGCGGCAATACTGGCCCGCGCTCACCCAATGGGCCAACTACCTGAAGGCGCACGGCCTCGACCCCGAAACGCAGCTCACCACCGACGACTTCGCCGGCCACGTCACCCATAACGCCAACCTCTCGCTTAAAGCCATCGACGCCCTCGCCGCTTACGCCGACCTCGCCAGGCGCCTCGACCACCCCGCCGAAGCCAAGGCTTACGCTGCCACGGCCAAGGACTACGCTGCAAAGTGGATCACCATGGACAAGGAAGGCGATCACTATAAGCTCGCCTATAACTCCCCTGGTACCTGGAGCCAGAAGTACAACCTCATCTGGGACAAGATTCTCGACTACAACCTCTTCCCCAGAAGCGTGCGTGAATCGGAGATCGCGTTCTACAAGACCAAGCTCAACACCTACGGTTTGCCGCTCGACAGCCGCAAGGACTACACCAAGCTCGACTGGCAGCTCTGGACCGCCACGCTTGCCGACAACCCTGCCGACTTCGCCACGCTCATCGACCCCATCTATAAGTGGACCAATGAAACTACCAGTCGCGTTCCTATGACCGATTGGTATGACACCAAGACCGGCGAGAAATCAGGCTTTCAGGCTCGCTCGGTTGTGGGCGGTGTGTTCATCAAGGCGCTGAGTGATAAGAGCCTGGCCAATGAGTATCGGGCCAAGGCGAAGCCTGTCGGCCAGTAAGGAAAGTGAAAGCGCCGCATCTCTCCATTGCGGCGCTTTTACTTGCTACATTTGGAATCAATCACAAGGTGCCGATGATCCATCCCGGCAGGTTTGGATCTTCAGGCTTGTATGAAGAATCGTGAGTCACCCAGATCTTGTCCGTGCGAGCGATCGGCGTGCCCGTGATCACAACGTAGGACGGCTGATTGCTGGTGAAGGAGATGCGATTCAGCTCAATCAGACCGGGAACTGCTCCTGCCGAGGGCGATAAGGAGAACTCAAACCGCCCTTCGCCTGGCAGGTAAAAGAAGACCCCATGATCACCCTTTTCAGCGATCGCAGTCCCGCCTTTCATGTCGCCGGCCAGCTTGCTGTTCTTGAGCAGCAAGGGCGAAGTGACACGCAATTCGTGCGCCGCAGGATCGAGTTCCTGATTCGCGATAGGAAATGCGGGAATGTGATCCGTCCATTCCCCGGTTGCGATGAACTTTTGATCTCCCGTTCGGTCGAGCTGTAGCGTTTCGCCGGGTGAGAACCATAGCGGAATCTTCGCGAGGGTCTTTATCTCATCCGGACTGTACGAGCTTGAGCGTGAACCGGAATCAGTGACCACGGCCAGCAGAGCGCGACCGCCCTCCTTGCGAAGCAGATGGACCCCGTAGGTAAACCAGCCCCGGTCCGTCTTCGCGACGCCGCTGCATTCCTGGTTTTTCGGGTCAGTGGACGAGAGCGGGCAAAGCGAGTCCTGCCCCGAACCTAAGGACAAGTGAAGCATCAACACCGACCCATCCTCATGGGCACGAACCTCCACTACCGCCAGCCGTGAGCCCAGGGCAACAAGCAACAACACAAGCGAAGCGAACGCAATTCTTGGTATGCGCATCATCTGCCAACCTCTCTCCCACCATGTGGATTTGTCTTCTTTTCTTGTGAGCCATGTGCGTTCAGGGACGGGCTCCGCGAGCTGGAGGCTGCCGTAGCTGCGCAGCTCGGCCCCTATCTCGGCGTAGCTTCTCAATAGGTCCCCGCAGGCCGCACAGCCGGCCATGTGTTGTGCCGCTTCCTGCGGCACGGTCTCGCCGTCGTACACCGCCGAGACAAACTCCTGGGCCTCATCGCACCTCATGCAACTCTCCTTGCTTGGCTGTGCCGAGCCAAATCCTCCGTAATGCCTGACGTGCAGCAAACAACCTCGACCGCACTGTCCCTACCGGGACATCAAGAATGGCAGCCAGCTCGGCGTAGGATTGCCCTTCCACCTCGCGGAGCCATAGCAGCATCCGCTGCTCCTCCGGCAGGCGCCGCAGCGCATCCCCCATCACCGAATCGCGCTCGGGATTGCAGCCTGCACATTGGTTGTCCTGCAACAGGTATTCAGGTTTCGTGCGTCGCCACCACTCTGCTGCGCGGTGCCTTCCAATGCCGAACAGGTACGCGCGCAAGCTCCCACGCGCCGGATCGAAGCCGTTCGGATGGCTCCAGAGCTGGGTAAAGATCTCCTGCGTCAGGTCCTCGGCAGCCTGGGGTGACCCAACCATCTGCCGCAAAAAGGCGCGAAGCCGCGGTGCAGTTTCGCGATACACCGCAGCAAAGGCGTCGGGATCGTGCGCCCAATCTGTCCGAAGCTGCGGCTCAACGATCAACTTGTGTCCTCAACCTGATCTTCGGTCCAAAGGCGCAAAAGGTTCACTGCGGCGAAAAGAAAAAGCGCCAGTCAGGAGGACTCTGATGACGTCCAGCCACCGTTTGTTTTTGTTGTCATTCCCGAAGGGAATCTGCGGTTCGCTCGCATAGGCAATGGATCCGGAGGACTTGATCAGACCTTCCCCAGGCTTGGCACTGGGGTGTCGGCAGATTCGAAAGAACACGATATCCGGAAGGGCACGGCTTCAGCCGTGCCGCCAAACCATGACCAACACGAGGCTTCAGCCTCTGAGGTCGGCCTGACCTATCTTTCCGCAGCGACCGGAGCCCCCGTGCTACGAATCGCACTCGCGGCATCGCAGATGCCTTTCGAAACGCAGCAAAGCCAGAAGAGTCATGTTCGGAAACAGGTCGACACAGCCTACGTCAGCACGACCATCTTGCCACCGGCCTTGTTGTCTTCCATCAACTGGTGCGCTTCCACGATCTGGTCCAGCTTCAGCACCTTGCCCACCTGCACCTTCAGGCTGCCATCGGCAACCTGGTTAACCAGCTCCTGAAAGGGCATAGCCATAAAATCGGTATTCTCTCCCGCATAGCTCGTCAGACACACCGCAGTCGGAATGGCCTCCATCGGCGCAAACGAATCGAAGGCCCAGCTGTTGCCCACAATGCCGGTCATGCAGACGATGCCGCCCTGCTTCGTGCAGCGGAGCGAGTCTTTCAGCGTCGTCGTGCCGATCAGCTCCAGCACCTTGTCCACCCCGCCGCCGGTCTGCCCTTTCACCTGCTCCGCAATCGCACCGTCGTCGATGACCGTGCTCTCCGCGCCGCTTGAGCGCAACAGCTCTTCGCTCTTCGCATTGCGTGTCGTGGAGATCACCTTTGCACCGAAGTTCTTCGCGATCGCAGCCGCGGCCAGTCCCACAGAGGTGGTCCCGCCACGCACAAGCAGCGTCTCTCCTTTCGCAAGACGCAGCGACTTGAACAGCGAACCCCACGCGGTCTGCAACATCTCGGGCAGCGCGCCAAGCGTCTCCCAGGGCAGCTTCGTCTTGATCGACCTCACCTGTTTCGCGGGAATGCAGCAGAACTCCGCATAGCCGCCATCGATGTCCCGCCCAAGCCCTCCCATGGCCGAACCGACGATGGCACCCTTCTCAAACTCTCCACCAGGAGCCTCTTCCACCACGCCGACAAGCTCAATGCCCAGCACACGTGGGAACTTCACATTCGGCGAAAGCCCCTGCCGCGTAAACATCTCTGAGCGGTTCAGTCCAAAGGCCTTCACACGAATCAGCACCTCACCGCTCTTCGGCGTGGGCACGGGCAACGTCTCCAGCTTCAAGACCTCGGGACCACCCGCCTGATGAATGACCGCAGCTTTCATTTCCATACAAGTCTCCTTTGGGTGAATCAGTTTCGGTCACAGCTTCTAGCCACTAGCCACTAGCCACTAGCCACTAGCCACTAGCCACTAAGAACTAGCAGCGAACTGCCGTCAGCTCCTGGCAGCCGAGTTCCGCACCGCGTCCACCTCAGCCACATACGCCATCTTGGGCCGGAGATCCGCGTCGAACGGTAGAGCCCGTTCAGGCTGATGGTCCGCACGGGAATCCTCGCCGTTCAGCCACGTGTACTTGTCGGTAATCCCCCAGGTCAACAGGGCGACGACACCGGTGTTGGCCAACGTCGTCTTGAGATAGCTTCCATACGTCGCCGCCACAGCGCGATCCCGGGTGGCGATGTCCACCGGCAGCGCCCGGTCATTTACATCCATCTCCGTGAGCAGCACCTTCAAGTCCATGCCTTGAATCTCCTGCAGAAAGCGTTGAAGGCCCGCTCCATACACATGGTCGCCGCCCGCCGAGATATGCGACTGCACCCCCACGGCGTCGATCGGCACATTGCGCTTCTGCATGCCGCGCACAAGTGCCAGCACCGCGTCTCGTTTGGCAGCCTGATCCGGCGCCTCGCTCTCAATGCCGTAGTCGTTGTAGCAAAGCAATGCTTTGGGATCCACCTTGCGCGCCGTCCGGAAGGCGATGTCGATATACTCCGGGCCAAGCAGCTTGTACCACGGCGAGTTCCGCAAACCGCCCGGCTGTTTGTCGTCCAGTTGAATGGCTTCGTTCACCACATCCCAGCTATGCACCCGGCCCGCGTAGCGTCCGCCGACGGTATCAATGTGCTCCGTCAGGATGGAGGAGGCATTCGCCTTTGTGGCATAGCCTTCAAACCACGGCGGCAGCTGCCGGTGCCAGACGAAGTTATGCCCGCGCACCTTGATGCCGTTGGCCTCGGCAAAGGCGAATAGGGCATCGGCGTCATCGAAGAAGAATTTGTCCGGTCCCGGCCGCAGGGGGCCGAACTTCATCGCGTTCTCAGCGACCACGATGTTTGCCTGCTGCTTTACCAGCTCTGCGTAAGCTGGGTTGGTGCGCAGAGGTCCTGCCGCCACAGCTGTCCCTGCCAAAAAGCCTCGTTGCTCGGCGGCTTCTCGCAGCGTCGGCAGATCCGGGGGAACGGACGCCGGTCCGGGCACTCCGGTCTTTTTCGCGTCCTGCGGCGACGTCGCCTGCGCCAGCCCGGGTCTATGGAGAACAGCCATCGCCCCCAGGAGGGAGGCATCACGGACAAAGCGGCGACGATCAGTCAACATAAGACTGATCATCCCACCTCTGCGCCAGTGCCCGAAAATACTGACAAGGCAGTTGCATGTTAATTCACCAGACTCTCTACAATGGGAACTACCGACTTCGAAACCGCTGATCCACGACTGAAGACAAAGGTGCCGCAAGTACCCCGGTAAAGTCTTTAGCGAACGTACTTTGCACTGAAAGTACCCCCCGGGTGGGTACAGCGGACGAGGCTCTCAGCCTGCGCTTGCTAGACTAGAAGGCGTGCAGGCGGCTGGATGGTCGCCGCCACGTGTGGCCGGGTGCGCCCGGACGTTGCGCGGGGGAGGAAAGTCCGAACTCCATAGGGCAGTGTGCCGGATAACGTCCGGGACCTCAGCGTCAAGGCTGGGGGACGGCCAGTGCAACAGAAAGCAAACCGCCAGCCCAAGCGCAAGCAAGGGACGGTAAGGGTGAAAGGGTGGGGTAAGAGCCCACCGCGTGGGCGGCAACGTCCACGGCACGGTAAACCCCACACGGAGCAAGACCAAATAGGCAGGAAAGCCATCCGCCCCTCTTCAGGCGAGGCTGCGTAGCGGCCCGTTGCGCCACAGGCGAAGAGAGGCGTCCCGCGAGGGACGTC
>CAXTGN010000275.1:3449-6870 GCA_964243455.1 uncultured Acidobacteriaceae bacterium | reverse complement strand
AAGCCGATGCCTGCTGTCTGCGGGCGAGCTAACTGGCATTTAGAAGTGTCGAAGCTTCTGCCTCGGCGCCTCGTCGACCACCGGCCGAACCGCTTCGGGCGAGGGCACCACCGAAGGACGCTCGATGCGCTCGATGGAACGGGTAACCAGGTCACGGGAGCCAAGGCCAACAGCGAGAGACAGGGCAAACACGATGCCGCCGAAAAGGATGCCGAAGGCCAGCTCCACGATAGTGCCACCGATGCCCAGGTGATCAATGGCCATAGCCGCGGTGAGAACCAGAACGAGCCATTTCACGCCGAGTGAAAGCACGCGTGCGTATTGCAACTGCGCGTTTACGGCGCTGATCAGCACGGAGCGCGACAGGAAGCGAGCTACCAGGCCACCCACGAAGAGCAGGAGGATCGCCCCGATCAGGTGAGTCAGGTACGGCAGAACAAAAAGCTCTACCTGCGAGTTCGCCTGGTACGCGGCATCGAAGCCGGTGATTCCGACGGCGATTCCCACGAGGATGAATATCCAAAGCACCGACCGTGCGAGCAGGGCACTGGGCGAATGTGCCGGGGACCAATCTCCGAGCGTCGTCACGGCACCGGGGATCCTCCACGCCGACACGCGTTCATCGAAACGCAGTCGTGTTAACACCGCCCGACAGACAGCGGCGAGGCCCCACCCCACCAAGGTGAGTACGATGATCGCCAACAGGAAGACAAGCAGTCCAGGCAAAAACGCCACAAGGACGGCGATGACGCGGTGTGTGGACTGGCGAAGAGCAGACTCGATCTGGGGTCCCATACATTTCCTTTCTGCGGGGAGCGCGAGACAAAACGGGCAAACGGCCGCGGAACACTAGGGATTGAAGCGATCCGGCCAGCGCCACCGGGAGACCAGATAGGGCTTTTCCAGCTCAAATGCGGTGGCCGTGCTTTCCAGCTGGGATGTCCCACCGCTGCCGCCGGTCTCGTGCAGCAGACTGGCGACCCACGCCAGATACAGCGGCGTCATCGCACCAAGCAGATGCCCACGGTTCAGGGTTCGCAGATGAAATGCGAGGGCGAAGTCATAGACAATGCGGGCCCAGAGGCTGGCTGGGAAGTTGAAGTTCTCTGCCGGCGTCAATGAAAGCTTTTTGAGGGCCAGCAGAGTCTGGGGCGGGAGCACCAAAGCCCAGATCTCTCGAAGGTTGGAGAAGGCAAGACGGAAGTTGTCCACCAAAGACCGAAGTTCTTCAAGGTCCATGGTTCCGGCGCCTTGTGGATTGGAAAGGGCGGCGCGACCCGCGGGCAGGGTGCGTGCACGCTGCCAGTACGTGGCCTTGCCCTCGATATCGGCAAACAGGGAAGACGTGACCGCCGGAAAGAGCACGTTCAGGTCTGCCTCCTGCGGGCGTGGAAGGGATCGTTCAACCCCTTCAATCTGCCGAACGCTGAAGCCCGAGATCGAGGCCTCCGCTACAGGCCATACGAGGCCTTCGTCTGAGGAGGTTACGGAACGGGAAGCAACGGTTGCGAGCCGATTCAGCATGCGCGTCGAGAGGGCCGCATCCAGGGGCAGCGGGAACCGGACATCCACACCGAACAGGGCACGTGTGAGCGGATACAACAGAGCCGAGTTGACCAGGCCTTCCTGTGGCCCCACGCGGTACCTGGGGACGACCAGATCGATCCCGCCAGCCAACGTCTGGCGCAGGTTGACCACGGCGTGCGGATCGATCGTGGAGGTATCGGTCCCAAGAAGCAGCACACCGGCAACATTGCGTGTTTCCACCAAGCGTGCGGCTGCGATGTAATCGGCAGCGTTCAGCACCCACTCGCTTTCGGTCCGCTGCACAGGGTAGGGCACCAGGTGTACCGCACCGTTGCCGACCTGCTGCTCCTCGGCCTGATCCGGGGACGCAACCAGCAGCGACTCGGAGGGGAAGATCCCTTGCAATCGCTCAATCATGGCCGAGAGCGCGTCGGATGGCATGGAGGGCAGGCAGATCGCCAGCGGCGCTCCTGCGCCTGCGTTGGCGTGTGCGGTCTCTGGTGCACTCTGAGGATCGGCAATGGGAAGAGTCGACATCAGTTCGCTCCCGTGTCTTTCGCCTTATCTGCTGATCCCAGCAGCATCAACAGACCTGTAAGTGGAATGGACAGCCAGGCAGGCCGGTTATTCAACTCATACAGCAGTTCATAGAAGGCCTTTTCCAGTAGTAGGGAGGAGAGAAGCGCCTTTCCTTCGACGGGCTGCGGCATTAGCTCAGGTTTGGCCTTCACCGCTTCAGCATAGCCCTGGAGGTAGGCCGCGGAGCTTGCGTTTTCCCACAACATCGCCCAGGGGCGCAGCGCGTCCATTGTGTCGGGACGCCGTTGGGTCGCGCGCTGCAGCCCGGACTGGGCCGCATAGCTGAAGCTGCGCAGCATGCCTGCGACGTCACGCAGGGGGGACTGCTTTTGCCGGCGCTCTTCCAATGTGCGCGCGGGCTCTCCTTCGAAATCGACGAGCAGGAAGTCGGATCGCGACCGCAGCGTCTGCCCCAGGTGGTAGTCGCCATGGATGCGGATGCGCTGACCGAAGCGTGCCGGATCGCCGTCCAGTCCCTCGAGCAGCCGATCCAGCGAGGAACGCGCTCGCAAGAGCCGTGCAGCCTCCTCGCGAAGCTCCGCCGGAACGCGATCGATGCCGGACGAGAGGGTGTTCAGCGCCGACTGCGCCTGCGCAACGATGCGCTCATGTTCACTCGCAAGCTGATGAACTGTGAACCGTTCCGCTGCAAAGGCCTGATTGTCTGTCGGTGTTGCCAAGGCGACATGAAGCTCGCCTGTACGGCGCCCGAGCAGGTGCGCGGCCTCCAGATAGAAGCCGGCATGCTCCCGGGCTTCGGCCGGAACGTCATTGGATGCACCGAGTTCAGGGGGCTTACCGACCGACACCGGCGGCGGGCAGTTAGCGACAGACTCGAAGTAGCGGCTCAGCTCCTCGAGCGTCCATCCCCAGCCATCGCCCTCGTTGGGAGCAAACACCTGCAGAAACGCCAGGGTTGTTCCGTCGTCGGTGCGGTGCAGATCGCCGAGGTAGGCCGGGATGTTGCCGTAATTGGCGACTTCGGTGAGGAAGCGGGTGATCTCTACGTCCGGGTTCTCACCGGCGCGTAGCCGGCGGAAGAGCTTCAGAATGGCTTGTTCTCCGAAGAGGATGGAGGTGTTGCTCTGCTCCGCGGAGCCGACGCGCGAGGGCAAATCCAGCAGCTCGCGGCCGTCCAGCGTCTTGGACTTGGTCGCGGCGAATGAGGCCTGTGAGGCGCCAAGCTCCAGGGCGATTTCGGATCCCTTGACGATCAGCTGGAGCAGCGCCGTCCGGAACTCCGCGCTGGCGGTGGCGTCGAACAGCGTTACAGGCCCGCCTTCACGGTTCAACATGGCGATGACCGCGCCCGGAG
>CAXTGN010000275.1:0-3439 GCA_964243455.1 uncultured Acidobacteriaceae bacterium | reverse complement strand
CGCGTACCGTCTCGGCCTCCCCATCGGTTGCCATCG
Source organism: uncultured Acidobacteriaceae bacterium (assembly GCA_964243455.1). Taxonomy (GTDB): domain Bacteria; phylum Acidobacteriota; class Terriglobia; order Terriglobales; family Acidobacteriaceae; genus Granulicella. The sequence goes on along the minus strand of CAXTGN010000275.1, from coordinate 3,403 downwards.
CCAGCGGCAGCTGGTACAGGTCCGAGGTCCCATCCTCGTAAAGGACGTTTACCGAGGTGAGGGCCGCGTTGGTCCCGGGGATCGGTGTGACGGAGGCAAGCTGGGTCGAACGGATGGTCCGCGACTTGCCACCGAACCAGCGGCGCTGCGCTATGTAGTTCGGCAGCACCTGCTCGAGCAAGGCCTCGCTGCTTTCGTTCAGTAGGGCCCCGAGGCTGTTGGCCGGCATTGCAGCGACATGGGCTGCGCGCTCGGCAAGCGCTGCTGCAGGTTCTTCTACCACGGGGGCCTCCGGTACCGGAGCTCCTTCCTGCAGCTCCAGCCAAAGAAAACTGTAAGGCGCGAGCGTCAACGCGTAGGGGGACTTCTCCACCGTCGGGAACGGCACATAGCCCAGCATCTCGACCGGTTGACGTCCGACGTATTTGTTCAGATCCAGCTGCACTGGTTGCGCGAAACGCGACAGGTTGGCAACGCAGAGGACCGTCTCGCAATGACCGTCGTCGAACTCATAACTGCGGATGTAGGCGAGGATCTTGCGATTCGATGGATGGAGGAACTGCAGGCTGCCCCGGCCGAAGACACGGAACAGCTTGCGCAGCGCAATCATGTTGCGCGTCCAGTGCAACAGGCTTGATGGGTCCGACTGTTGCGCTTCCACGTTGATCGCCTGGTAGCCCCAGATCGGGTCCATGATCACTGGGAAGTACAGCTTGGCCGGCACGGCCTTCGAGAAGCCAGCATTCCGATCCGAATTCCATTGCATGGGCGTGCGCACGCCGTTGCGATCCCCGAGGTAGATGTTGTCGCCCATGCCGATCTCGTCGCCGTAGTACATGATCGGCGTCCCGGGAAAGCTCAGCAGCAGGGAGTTCAACAACTCAATGCGACGCCGATTGTTGTCCAGCAGCGGCGCCAGCCGGCGACGGATGCCCACGTTGATCCGCATGCGCGGGTCGGCCGAATAGGCCATGTACATGTAGTCGCGCTCTTCGTCGGTGACCATTTCGAGCGTGAGTTCGTCGTGATTGCGAAGGAACAGGCCCCACTGGCAGTTCTCGGGGATGTCCGGCGTCTGCGCCATGATGTCGGTGATGGGCAGCCGATCCTCCTGCCGGATGGCCATGTAGATGCGGGGCATCAGCGGGAAGTGGAAGGCCATGTGGCATTCGTCGCCATCGCCAAAGTACGGCCGCACGTCCTCCGGCCACATGTTGGCCTCGGCCAAAACCAGCCGATTCTCGTATTCCTGGTCGATGATTCGGCGAATTTCCTTGATCTTGACGTGCGTCTCCGGCACGTTTTCGCACGAGGTGCCGTCGCGTTCAACCAGGTACGGAATGGCGTCCAGCCGCAGCCCGTCCACGCCCATGTCCATCCAGAACCGCATGGCGTCGAGCACTTCATCCATGACCCGTGGATTGTCGAAATTCAAGTCAGGCTGGTGCGAGAAGAAGCGGTGCCAGTAGTACTGCCCGGCCTCTTCATCCCACGTCCAATTGGACTTTTCTGTATCGGTGAAGATGATGCGGACGCCGTCATAGAGCTTGTCCGTGTCGCTCCAGACGTACATTTCGCGTTCAGGCGAGCCCTTGGGCGCCTTGCGCGCCGCCTGAAACCACGGATGCTGGTCCGAGGTGTGATTGATGACCAGTTCGATCATCACCTGCATGCCGCGCGCATGCGTGGCTTCCATGAACTCCCTGAAGTCCGCGATCGTGCCGTAGCTCGGATTAACGTCCAGGTAATCCGCGATGTCGTAGCCGTCGTCCTTCAGGGGCGAAGGAAAGAACGGCAGGATCCAGATGCACGTCACACCGAGGTCTTGAAGGTAATCCAGCTTCGAGATCAGGCCCTGAAAATCCCCGATGCCGTCGCCGTTCGAATCAGCAAATGCGCGCACATGGAGCTCATAGATGATGGCGTCCTTGTACCAGAGCGGGTCGGTGGCGCTTGAAACCTTCTTCACGCGTGCTTGAACCTTTCATGTTCGGCGAACTGGACCACGCCTGGCTTAGATAGAACTCGCCGACGTGCTCGGCCTACTATAGGTCGTGTTGGATGCAGCCTCAGCCGGAAAGTGTGGACGTCGTGATGGGCACCATCGGCGGCACCACCCGGAAGAGGTGTGCCGGCAGTTCCGGTTTCAGCGCGGCGTAGCACCACTCTTTCCATAGGTACCGTGCGCCGGTGAGCAAATCCTCGACCTCGAACTCTGCGTCCCACGGTACACCCAGGTGATCGAGGTGAAGCTGAATCCATGTACTCTGCTGCGCTTCCGTGTCCAGGCTCACAACCGCGAGGATCACATTGGTGCCGTCCTCGCTTGATTTCGAATAGCACATCATCTGGTCGTTCTGCGTCGGGTGGAAATGCAGCCGCTCGTTTCTTTGCAGGGCCACGTTCTCATGGCGAATGCGATTCAATTGAGTGATCAGGGGGGCAATGGAGATCGGATCGGTGCGGTCCCAGCTGCGAATCTGGTATTTTTCGCTGTCCAGGTACTCCTCGGAACCTTTCTTGCCCGGTGCGGGTTTGGCAGCGCGGCCCTCACACAGTTCATAAGCCGGTCCGTAGATGCCCCAGTTGGCACTTAGGGTAGCGGCGAGAATCGCCCGCTGCATGAAGATGGAACGCCGGGCAGCCGGATCCACTACCTGGAACTGCTTGTGAAGAATATCGGGTGTGTTCGGCCAGACGTTGGGCCGGTAAAAGTCCGAAACCGGGGGATTGGAGATCTCCGTGAAGTACTCCTCGAGCTCCTTCTTCGTGTTGCGCCAGGTGAAGTACGTGTAGCCCTGGGTATAGCCGCCCTTGGCCAGGGAATACATCACATGCGGGCGCGTAAAGGCCTCAGCCAGAAACAGCGCTTCGGGGATCTCTTTCAGAACCTCGGCGATGCACCATTCCCAGAAGGGCAAGGCCTTGGTGTGGGGGTTGTCCACGCGGAAGACTCGCACTCCACGATCCAACCAGAACTTGAAGACGCCATAGAGCGCATCCCATAGCGCGCGCCAATCGGCTGACTCGAAATTGATTGGGTAGATGTCCTGGTATTTCTTTGGCGGGTTTTCCGCGTACTGAATCGTCCCGTCCGGCCGGCTCTTGAACCAGTCCGGGTGCTCCGTGACCCAGGGGTGATCCGGTGCGCATTGAAAGGCGATGTCGAGCGCGATGTCGATCCCGTAGCCCTTAGCCGCCTCGACCAGGGCGTCAAAATCCGCAAAGCTCCCGAGCTCCGGGTGCAGTGCCGTGTGGCCGCCTTCGGCTGCGCCGATGGCCCAGGGGCTGCCGACGTCGTCCGGCTCGGCCCTCACGTTGTTGTTCTTGCCCTTGCGGAACTGAATGCCGACAGGGTGAATGGGCGGCATATAAAGCACGTCGAAGCCCATCGCGGCGATCT
>CAXTGN010000274.1:600-6873 GCA_964243455.1 uncultured Acidobacteriaceae bacterium | reverse complement strand
GTGCGGCGACGCACTCGAGTGTGCCCACTACGGACCAGACAAAGAGTGCGAGGAAGAGCGCTTCGGTGAGGGCGGTCGTGGCGAGGTACAGCAGGTTGGGGTTCAGCGCATAGAACAGCGTCGCGACCCCAGCCCAGCGGAGCCGCATCATGCGACGGGACAACCGCCACACGCCGACCACGCTCGCCGCGAAGCTCAGCATCGACATGGGTGCCGCGGCGAGTCCTGTCTGCCACATCCCCATGTTGCTGATGAACGGCAGCATCAGGATGTGGGGCAGGGGCAGCCAGACACCGCCCAGTTGCGACAGACCCGGATAATGCGAGTCCAGGATGCGGCGGGCATTGCCCAGATGCGCGACCGCATCGCCGTACAGGAGGGTGTAGCCGTGCCGATAGCAGACCGCTAACGCCACAAGAGCGAGCAGCACAGACGCGACGAAGATGGGCATGCCCTCGCCACGCACCAGCGGCCGGACGGCTTCTGGGTCGCCGGGGACCCAGAACGTCGCGTTGGATTGCCGCGCAATCGTCCGCGGCCTCGCTGCCCTGTTTGCTGTTCCTTTTCTCGTGGTCATCCCCGATAACGCCTGCTGTGTATGGGAGCGTAGCCCTACAGGTGCGAAAGCTCCCGCAGCGCTGCGAAGCGCTCCTCGATTTCTTCGCGGTTCGTCCGCTGCAGCCGTTCGGTACCGAACTGCTCCACGGCGAAGGAACCCATCACGCTACCGTAGAACATGGCCTTTCGAAAGGTCTCTGGCGTGAGCTCAGGCTGCGATGCGATATAGCCGTAGAAGCCACCCGCGAAGGAATCGCCCGCGCCGGTCGGATCCACGACTTCGTGCAGCGGCATGGTCGGTGTGCGGAACGGCAGGCGTTTGACGCCATCGCCAAAGCTGCGCGTGCTGAAATAGGACGTGGAGCCGTACTCACCGTGTTTGACGATCAGCGTCTTGGGACCCATCTCAAGCACCTTCTCGGCCGCGCGCAGACCATTGCTCTCACCGCTCAGCATGCGGGCCTCGCCATCGTTGATCAGCAGCACGTCAAGCTCGCGCAACACAGGCAGCAGGCGTTCGCGATGCGCGCCGATCCAGTAGTTCATGGTGTCACCCGCGACCATGCGCACCTTTGGCATCTGCTTGCGCACGTCGAGCTGGAGGTCGGGGTCGATGTTGGCGAGGAAGAGGAACTCCGAGTCCGCATAGTCAATCGAAACCTTCGGGGCGAACGTCGCGAAGACGTTCAGATCGGTCGCCAGCGTATCAGCGGCATTCAGGTCCTTCAGGTAGCTGCCGGTCCAGTGGAAGCTCTTGCCCTTCACATGCTGGATGCCACGCGTGTCGACGCCCTTGTCGGTCATCACGCGCTCCTGCCGGGGACCAAAATCTTCGCCTACGACGCCGATCACGCGCACCTGCGTGAAAAAGCTCGCAGCTAAAGAAAAATGCGTAGCTGCTCCACCGAGCACCCGTTCCCGTTTTCCGCTGGGTGTTTCCAATGAATCGAATGCCACCGAACCAACCACCAATATCGACATCTGCTCTCTTTCCACTTGCTTGTCATCCCGAAGGGATCTGCTGTTCTGCGGCGAGGGGCTAGAAATATTTGCCAAACAGCACATCCAGTTTCTGCCTGGTCGCCTCGGGGATCATCTTGCGGTCCGTCATGATCGCGAACTTCGCCGCGCTCTGCGCAGGACTTGCACTCAAATCCTCGGGTAGCAAGCGCACCGCCGACTTCACAACCTTCCCCGCGTTCTCCGCGTTCTGGTGCATGACTGCAATCACCTGGTCCACGGTCACGTCATCGTGACCCTCAAACCAGCAGTCGTAATCGGTGACCATGGCGAGCGTGGCGTAGCTGATCTCCGCTTCGCGGGCCAGCTTGGCTTCCTGCAGATTGGTCATGCCGATCACGTCAGCGCCCCAGCTGCGGTACAGCTTCGACTCCGCGCGTGTGCTGAACTGCGGCCCTTCCATGCAGACATAGGTACCGCCCAGCTTGCCTACAACGCCAACCTCTTCGCAGGCCTCACGGAAGGTCTCCGCCACGATGCCACAGACTGGGTCGCCGAAGGCGACGTGACCGACAACGCCATCGCCAAAGAACGTGGCCGAACGGTCGAAGGTGCGATCAATGAACTGGTCGGGGATCACGAAGTCCGTCGGCTTGTGCTCTTCTTTCAGACTGCCCACGGCGCTGATGCTCAGGATGCTGGTCACACCGAGCGCTTTCATGGCATAGATGTTCGCCTTGAAGTTCAGTTCGCTGGGCAGGATGCGATGGCCCTTGCCGTGGCGCGCGAGGAAGGCTACCTTCCGGCCTTCCAGGGTTCCCAGCACGAAGACCTCGCTGGGCTCGCCAAAGGGCGTCTCCACGCGCTCTTCCCGTATGTCTGTAAGCCCCGGCATGTTGTACAGCCCACTGCCGCCGATGATGCCAATCTCCGCCTTCGCCAAGCTATCTCCATGACGCGCCGTAAACCCGAGGGCGCCCGGTGCAGTATATCGCTGTAGCCCAACGCAGATCCCCTTCGGGCATGACAGCAAGAAAGTAAGGCCTGCGTTGCGCTAGAGGTTCAACCCGCGACAGACCGCATCAACGCGTGCCTTTACCTCCTTGGGCATGGCCAGCATCTGCGGCCATTGTCGTGTGAAGCCTTCCGCGGCCCACTTGCGCGTGCCGTCGATGCCCATCTTGCTGCCGAAGTTGGGCAGCCGCGAGGCGTGGTCGAGCGAGTCCACCGGGCCGAGCGTGAACTGGATGTCGCGCTCCGGGTCGATATTGTTGGCTACCCGCAGTGTCACCTCGCCGAGGTCCTGCACGTCGCAGTCTTCGTCGACCACCACGATGCACTTGGTGAACATCGCCTGACCGAGCGCCCAGATACCGTTCATCACCTTGCGCGCCTGCCCCGCGTAGCTCTTGCGAATGCTGATGATCATGAGGTTGTGGAAGACACCTTCCGCGGGCAGGTTGATGTCCACGATCTCCGGCAGCGTGAGCTTCATCAGCGGCAGAAAGATGCGCTCCACCGCCTTGCCCATCCAGGCGTCTTCCATCGGAGGTTTGCCCACCACGGTCGCGCTATAAATCGGGTCCTTGCGATGCGTGATGCACGTAATGTGGAAGACCGGGTATTCATCCTGCATGGTGTAGAAGCCAGTATGGTCGCCGAAGGGTCCCTCGGTCCGCAACTCGCTCAGTTCGACATAACCTTCTAGGATGATCTCCGCGTGCGCCGGCACTTCGAGGTCAACGGTTTCGCAGCATACGAGCTCCACGGCCTTGCGCCGCAGGAAGCCCGCGATCAGGTACTCTTCTACCTCGGGCGGCGCAGGCACGATCGCACTGAAGGTCGTGGCCGGGTCAGTACCGATGGCCACGGCAACCTCCAACCGGCTATCACGCACTTTGCTCAACACCGTCTGCGGCACGCTGGACACATCCGTTGCCCGCGCCGTTCCACCGGCTGTTAGGGCCATCACATCCACAGCGCCGCTCGCATCGCCGGCTGCTTCGCGAAGCTTGTCGCGAAAGTGCTCTGCTGCCACCTTCTGACGCTGCCAGTGCATGCCCGTGGTCTTACCGTCGTAAACCTGCATGCGGTACATGCCGACGTTGCGCTTGCCGCTCTTGGGGTCGCGCGTGACCACACACGGCAGCGTGATGAACGGCCCACCATCGCCCGGCCACGTTGTCAGCACCGGGAACTTGAGCACATCGACATCTTCGCCTTTCAGCACGACCTCTTTGCAGGGCGCTTTGCGCCCGTCGATGCGCTTCGGGAAGAAGGACCCTACCTCGGCCAGCATGGGGAGCATCTTCAGCTTGTCCACCAGTCCGCTGGGCGGTACGGGATGCAGCAAGGTATCGATCCGCCCCGCGATCTCATCCAGCGAATCGACCTCAAGCGCGAGTTTCATGCGTCGCTCGCTGCCGAACTGATTCATCAGCACCTGCGAGCCCTTGTACCCGGCGACGCTCTCGAACAACAGCGCCGGCCCACCCGCATCTTCGGTTCCGCGACCGCTCTTTGCAGCCCGATCGGCGATCTCCGCCATTTCCAGAACAGGCGAGACCTCCGCTTTGACCCGCTCTACCTCGCCGGCGCGCTCCAGCGCCCGCAACCAATCCCGCAAACCGTCGTAAGCCACACAGATCTCCTCCCTTCATCATCGCCGCAGGCGGATCCATGCGCCACAAGGCGGCAAGTCCTCCTTTGGTCCATGCAAAAGGTGAGCGCGTTACGCTCACCCCCGCAATGATGCAATGATCGGGTTAGGCGGCAGCCACGACCTCGACCGGCTCCAGCGCGTAGCCGGCGTCTCGCCAACCCTGTAAGCCACCGCGCAGCGGACGCACACGCCGAATGCCCAATCGCCTCAACTCCAGTGCGACCTTGGCGCTTGTTTCTTCGCTCGGGCAGGTGCAGTACAGCACGATGTCACGGTCCCGCGGGATCAGTTCATTACGAAGCTTCAGCTCATCCGGACCGATGCGCAACGCATTTGGCAGCGTGTACGAATCGCTCAGCACATCCAGCGGATGACGCAGATCCACAATGAAGGGTCCGGGCAGACCTTCGCGGTCGGCGTCCTCCATCATCGACAACAGCTGGGCCGGCTCCAGCCGTAACCCGCGCAGTTCGCGCAAAAAGCTTACCCGCCGGATGTACCGCACCAGCAGCACACCCACGACCATCAGCAGGACCAAAGCCACGGCCGAGCGCGACAGCATGCCGAACCATCGCGAGCTGCGATCGATCAGATCTCCTACAAATCGACCGCCGAAGAGCCATGTACTCGCCCAAATCAACGATCCGGCGAGGTCATATAGAACGAAGGTCGGATAGCTGACCCCTGCCTGCCCCGCAAGCGGAGCGGCCATCGTGCTCAGGCCCGGTACGAATTTGGCAAACAACATCGTGGTGCCGCCGCGGCGCGACAGGCTGCCCTGCGTCCGGCTCACGCAGCTGGCAGCCTCGAGCGACATCTTGCACAACACATTCACGATGCGCGTGCCATAGCGGCGTCCCAGCAGAAACCACATGGAATCGGAGAGCAGGCAGGCCAGCAAAACGACCGGGAGCACAAATGCAACATGCAGACGATGCGCCGCGCTCATGGTGCCGGCAGCCAAAAGCACAGGCGCACTGGGAATCGGGATACCCGCCTGCTCCATCAACACCCAGCCGAACAGGATGGCGTAAGCATGGTGCACAAACGCCCGCAGCAAATAAGCCATCGCTTCCCCTCCTTGTCCGTTACCCCATAGATGTAGCACAGCTGAAAAGGAGGCGGCTCTTTCGAGCCGCCTCCTTTTGCTATGAGGAACGGGGGTGGGAGCGAGGCCAGCGTTCACAGGGACGGCGTGGAGCCACTTCTGACCTCTCCTACTGGCGCCGCAATCACTTCACATGCACATCCGGCTCCACGGACATACCGGGCCGCAGGGCATTGTCGCTGTTTTCCTGCTGCAGGTTGGTGAAGTCGATTCGGACCGGGATGCGCTGCACCACCTTCACGTAGTTGCCCGTCGCATTTTCCGGAGGAAAGAGGCTGAGTCGCGATCCCGTGGCACCGCCGATTTGCGTGATCTTGCCAGTGAACTTCCGGCCGCCCAGAGCGTCGACTTTGATATCGACCTGCTGGTTTTCACGCATACCCTTCAGCTGTGTCTCCTTGAAGTTTGCCGTGACCCAGAGGTTTTTCAGCGGCACAATCGTCAGAAGCGACTGCCCTACGCTCAGGTTGTTGCCCACGGCGACGTTCTTTCTGCTGACAATACCGTCGATCGGGGCCGTGATCTTCGTATATCCCAGGTTCAGTTTGGCTTGATCGACCCGCGCCTGCGCCTGCTTTACCGAGGCCTCGGCTGCCTGAGCCCGTGCGTTCTGCACAGCGATTTGTTTCGGGGCGTTCTGCTGGTTCTGGGACTGCTGCGATTGAGCTGACAGCAGGCGCTGTTCCGCCGCGCTGACCTGTTCCTGCGCTGCCGCAGCGGTCCGCTGCGCTTCATCGACCGAAGCCTGCGCCGCAGTAGCCGTCGCGACAGCGGCGTCGTACTCCTGCTTGGAGATCACATCACGCTGTACCAGCGGAGTGTAGCGATCCACGTCGGTTTGAGCCTTGAGAGCATTGGCCTGGGCCTGCAAGATGCGCGCCTGGGAGGCCTGGGCCTGCGCCCGCGCCTGCGCCACGGTGGCGACGCTGTTCTGGACGTCCTGGCCGGAGGTCGTCACTGTCGTCCGCACGCTGACATTGGTGAT
>CAXTGN010000274.1:0-590 GCA_964243455.1 uncultured Acidobacteriaceae bacterium | reverse complement strand
ACGTATTCCGCCCTCGCGTTGGCCACATTGGCCTCTGCCTGCTCCAGAGCGACCTGGAAATCGCGCGGATCGACCTGAGCAATGGGATCGCCGGCCTTTACCGGCTCGTTTTCGTCAACGAATACCTGGGTTACCTGGCCCGCGACACGCGCGCTTACCTGATACAAATCCCCGTCCACCTGGGCGTCATCGGTGTCCTCGGTGAAGGTCGAGCGCCAGTACAGGAACCCTGCGATGATCGCCAGCAAAAGGACAACGCCGATGATGATGAGGCGACGGCCAGTCTTCTTCGCCGGCGGTTCCGGCTGCGGAGCAGCAGCGCTCCCGGCACCGCCCGGCTGCGCGGGCTGCGAAGCACGCTGTCCGGCCTGCTCGGCGCTCCCTGGCTGAATCTGCACCGTTCCGGAGATCTGCGCGGTCTGTGTGCCGCCTCCACCCCCCGGACCTTGATTTCCCTGCGCGTTTTGATCGGCCACCGTTACTTCCCTCCGAGATAGCTCTTGTAATTCGTTGTTGCTACGCCCAGCGCCCGTGCCAGCCCCAGCTTGGCCACGTTGTGCTGATACAGCGCTGCGATGTACTGGTCATTG
>CAXTGN010000273.1:0-6887 GCA_964243455.1 uncultured Acidobacteriaceae bacterium | reverse complement strand
GCTGGCGATCCTGCTCGTCTACCTGGTGATCGTCGTCAACTTCCAGTCCTGGCTTGATCCCTTCATCATCATCACGGCTCTGCCCGCCGCCTTGGCCGGCATCGTGCTTTTCCTGTTCTTCACGCAGACGACCCTCTCCGTCCCCGCCCTCATGGGTTCCATCATGTGCATGGGCGTTGCTACGGCGAATTCCATCCTCGTCATCAGCTTCGCCAAAGACCGCCTCGCCGACACCGGTGACGCCCTGGTGGCCGCCGTGGAGGCCGGCGCGACGCGCTTCCGGCCCGTGGCCATGACCGCGCTCGCCATGATCATCGGCATGATCCCCATGGCCCTCGGCCTTGGGGAGGGCGGCGAGCAGAATGCGCCTCTCGGCCGCGCTGTGATCGGCGGCCTGCTCTGCGCCACAGTCGCCACGCTGGTCTTTGTGCCGACCGTCTTCGCCCTGTTCCATGGCCGCAGGAATGCCGGGCGCGAGATGCCCACCGGCGTCCCACCCGTCCCCGCCGAGGAGCATGCCGTTGCCTAGCCACCCGAGCGCTCTCTCCTCTTCAGCCGCTGGGCCGTCCAGCCTCGGCCCTTGTCCCCATCCGTTGCCCTTGATCTTGGAAGAAATCTTGGAAGAGAAGATATGCCGGTAGAGACCAACACTGAAATGACCACCGAACCGCGCGGGGGCGTCCCTAACGTGCATGCCGCGTCGCACCCGGATCCCCCCCACGCGTCTTCGGCGCCCCGCCGGAGCTACGCGGGTGCCTGGCTCGCCTTGCTTATCCTGGCCGTTGTTCTCATCGCCGGCATCGCAATCGGCATCCTGTCCCGCGCGCACACCGAGCACACGCTGGTGGAGACCACCCGCCAGGCAGCCGTGCTTTCCGTCAGCACCGTTCACCCGACCGTGACCGGAACCGCAAGCGAGATCGCCCTTCCCGGCAACACCCAGGCCTTTAACGACACACCTCTCTACTCCCGCACCTCCGGCTACCTCAAGGCCTGGTACACCGATATCGGCGTCCATGTGCACAAGGGCGAGCTGATGGCCATCATCGACACGCCCGAAGTGGATGAGCAGCTGCAGGTAGCTACCGCCCAGGTCGCCTCCGCCCAGGCCGACCTCAACCTCGCCAACACCACCTCCGACCGTTACCAGAACCTCCTCAAGCAGGACTCCGTCTCCAGGCAGGAGACCGACGTTGCCGTCGCCGGTGCGGCCGCCAGACTCGCCGCGCTGCAGGCCGCCCAGGCCAATCTTCGCCGCCTGCAGCAGCTGCAGTCCTTCGAACGCGTCTATGCTCCGTTCGACGGCGTCGTCACCGCCCGCAACACCGATATCGGCGCCCTCATCGACGCGGGCGGCGGCAGCTCCCAGCCTCGCGATCTCTTCCGCATCGCCGCGATCGACCGCCTTCGCGTGTTTGTTCCAGTCCCCGAGGTCTACGCGCCAGCCATACACGACGGCGCCACAGCCACGCTGACCGTAGACGAGTACCCCGGCCAGGCCTTCACCGGCACCGTCGCGCGCAACTCCTCGGCTATCGATCAGAACTCGCGCACACTGAACGTCGAAGTTGACGTCCCCAACGCCGCGCACAGACTCCTTCCTGGCTCTTACGCCTTCGTGCACTTCAAACTGCCGGAGGAGGCACAGTTGCTCTCCGTGCCGGCCAATACCCTGATCTTCCGCGCCCAGGGCACTCAGGTCGGCGTGGTGCGTGATGGCCACGTTCATCTGCAGAACGTCACTATCGGCAGGGACAACGGCAACACCCTGGAGATTGCCTCCGGCCTCACGGGCACGGACGCCGATTCGCTCGCCGAAGGTCAGCCCGTGCACCTCGCGAACGCAAATGCCGGCCCAGGAGGCGACCCGTCAAGTGCAGGAGGTCGCCAGTGAGATCCCCTCTTTGGTTGTCATCCCCGAAGGGGATCTGCGTTTTGCCTTTGTCTTTCTTCTCCTCCCTACGGAGTGCCCGCGTTTCCGTACAGCGCCTTCTGCGCTACTCCGCTGCGATCGTCGCTCTCCCACTCATTACCGTCACCGGCTGTAAAGTCGGCCCCAAGTACGTCGTCCCCACCGCTCCGGTCCCACCGGCATACAAAGAGCTCGGCCCCAACGCCTTCAAGGAAGGCGAAAACACCAACTGGTCACAGGCCAAGCCCATCGACAGCATCCCCCGCGGCAGTTGGTGGACGATCTTCAATGATCCCGAGCTGAGCACCCTCGAACCGCAGGTTGAGGAGGCCAACCAGACCATTCGGCAGGCCGATGCCAACCTTCGTGCATCCCGCGCCGAGATCACGGTCCGCAAAGCGGATCGTTACCCCACCGTCGGGATCAATCCCTACAGTCCCACAGAGCGCTACTCGCCCAACAGCTCCTATTTCAACCCCGGCCAGCCCGTTTCCACGTCCCAGACCCTGCAATATCCCGTGCAGTTCAGCTACGAGGTCGATCTTTGGGGTCAGGTGCGGCGCAACATCGCCGCTGGCGTGGAAGAGTCTCAGGCCACCGTCGCCGACCGCGTCAACATCCTCCTCTCTCTTCAAACCGAACTGGCCGTCGACTACTTCGAACTCCGCATCGCGGATGCTCAGCAGAAGCTCCTGAACGACACCGTTGCCCAGTACCAGGAAGCGCTTCGCATCACGACGAACCGCTATCTCGGCGGTGTCGCCATCAAGGCTGACGTCACTCAGGCGCAAACCCAGTTGGAGTCCGCTCGCGTCGCAGCTTCGGACGAAGCCATCATTCGCGCCCAATCTGAGCACGCGATCGCTACCCTCATGGGCCAGGCGCCAGCGCAACTCTCCATTCCCTTCTCGCCCTTGCCGGTGGACACCCAGCCACCTCTCATTCCTACGGGTCTGCCGTCACAACTGCTCGAACGCCGTCCCGATATCGCGGCAGCCGAACGGCGCGCGCAGGAGGGCAATGAGGCGATCGGCATCGCGCAAGCAGCCTACTACCCGCAGGTCATCCTGGGTGCAAGCGCCGGCTTCCAAAGCACTGCGACACTGCAATCCGTGTTTTCACCCGCCAGCGTTGTATATTCCCTGGGTCCCGGTCTCGCCTACACCTTCTTTGAAGGCGGCCGACGCCGCGGCGTCAAGGAAGAAGCTCTCGCTCAATTCGACCGCAACGCGGCCAACTACAAGCAGACCGTGATTACCGCCTTTCAACAGACCGAGGACAATCTCGTTGCATTGCGCGTGCTCTCCGACGAGGCCCTCCAACAGCGCGCCGCCACAAACGCAGCCCTGGAATCGCAACGCATCTTCAACAACCGTTACGTCGGCGGCGTTGACACCTTCCTGCAGGTCATCACCGCGCAGACCAGTGCTCTGGGTGCTGAGCGCAACGATATCGACATCCTGCGCCGTCGCATGGACGCCACAGTGAATCTGGTGAGAGCCCTCGGCGGCGGATGGGATCGCACCCAGCTCCCACCGTCCTAAAGAAGCGGCCGATGCCTGGCAAGGGGAACCGGACCGTGGTCTGGTTCCATTGGCTTACACGCTTCATTCCTTCTCGTAGCCGCTGAGCCGTTTCAAGCCCAGCAGCCCGACCAGACCCGTCGCAAACAGTGCCAACGCCGCAGGCTCCGGGGTCACGCCCGTAGACACACCGGTCAGCACAAAGTCGTCGTCGTTGTAGTTCAGGTCAGAGGTCGCGTACTTCAAATCCTCCATACCCACAAAGAGCCCCGCGGGGATCGGGGTTCCGTTCACAGTCCCGCCGGAGTAAGTAGTGATGTACGCGTGGTTGATGCCGTCTGCGCTGTCGCTCGCCACGTTTGAGAACAGCCCGTCAGGCGAGACAATAAAGAGCAGCAACTCATCGCCGGCATTGATCTGTCCTGCACCGCCGCCAACCGTGACACCTGCGCCGGGAGTCGTCGTTTTATTGTCGAGGAGCTTGCCGCTGTTCCAGCCAGTCTGCACGTCATAGACCCCGATCTGATCCTCGTACCCGGCCGTGCTGCCCATGTAAAAGGCGTTGATCTCATCCGAGGTGGCATAGACCAGGGTCTGTGGCGCAACCGTTCCTGGATGCGGATAAGGAATCTGATCGGCGAACGCAGACAGCGTCGTTCCGGCAAACAGCGCAGACAAAAGCAATGATTTGGTGCGAGTCATCGTAAATCTCCAGTTTGTAACCCGCCACGCAGCGCCTTTTGCAGAACGCCACCTCTCTTCGGAGTGAAGGCTGACCCTGAGCGGCAACTCGAGCATACGAAAAAGAACTCAGGGCGCCACAAGTCTTGGGTAACCGACGCGCTATCGGTTGGGGGACACACCTTCCCCATAGTGACCAGAACAGGGACGATCAAGGCCTTCCGTCACCCATGAGGTTCTCTAAGTCGGGAAAGTGTCCTACCCTGAACCACGATGTCGCCCTCGCTTTCACGCCGTGCCTTCCTCGCCCTGACCGCTCGCACTGCGGGTCATGCCTCCCTGGGTTCCCAGACCTCCGCCGCCCACGCCAATGTGGCTGAACTGGACCGCGTGAACATCCTTGCCCAGGCGAAGGCCGCTCTGGCGCTTCCCATCCAGTCTCCGCCCTCCCCGGGTTTTCACACCGAGCTGGAACCGAACACCACCACCGCTGGCGCAACCCCGCAACCTCACCTGCGGCGCACCGACGCGCTCGCACTCCAGGCCTTTTCCGCAGCCGTCGCCGCACTCTCTGCGGGTTTCCTCATCACCCACGACGACGCCTTTGCGCAAAAGGCGATTGCTCATCTGAAGCCATGGCTTCTTACGCCGAGTACGCGTCTGAATCCCAGCTTCGATCAGGCCGGTTGCGCCGCGGGCTCGCCTGTCGGCACTCCCGCGGGCGTCACCGATCTGGTTCCATTGGCCGAACTGGCCCGCGCCGTCAGCTTTCTTACCGACGCGCTCAACCCGGACGACCTCGCAACGGTCGGGGCCTGGTTTACGGAGGCAAGCCACTGGCTGCAAGGCAATCGGCAGGCCTTCATCGCGCGTGAGTCCAAGGATCACCGGGCCTCGGCACATCTGCTCGTCACCGCGGCCATCGCTCGCTTTCTTCGCGACGAGAACACGCTGGAGGACGCCCGCAAGCGTTTCCGCGGGCACACACTGCGGAACCAGATCCGTGGTGACGGCGTCTTTCCCCAGGAGGTCGCCAGCCCCAACCCATACCGCAACACCCTCTTCAACTTCGATCTGCTCGGGGGTGCCTGCCAGCTTCTGAGTTCCCAGTTCGATCTGCTGTGGGACTACGAATTGATCGACGGCGTAGGGCTGCGCATCGTCGCCGCCTATCTCTATCCCGTCGTGGCCCATCCCGAGCGATGGGGATTTCCGGCCGACGCCCAGCACTTTCGCGACTTGCCGGGTCGACGCCCTGCGCTGCTCTTCAGTGGCCGGGCCTACAGCCGGCCCGAGTACGTCGAGCTCTGGCAAGGTCTGCCCGCCGACCCGCCCGCGTCGATCGCCGAAAGCTTTCCGATTCGCCAACCCGCTCTCTGGACAGCCCGTGCGCCCCACGGACTCTAGATGGTGCACCCAAAATCCTCAACGGTGTTTGCGTGCTATTTGGGTCGGACACGCTAAGCTTGGAAATACCGGAACACCAGACAACGCGGAAGCATTGCCGGTGGAGATTCCACCTGATCCAAGCCTAAGTTCTCTTTTGGAAGATCTTGCGCAAAAAGGTGGGGGGGTGAGGGGGAGTACCGCCCTAATCGATAGAAATCTTACGCAGCAACCGGAAGTCGCTCAGCATCTTCCCCGTACCCAGCACCACGGAAGCGAGCGGGTCATCCGCAATCGACACAGGCAATCCGGTCTCCTCACGAATCCGTTTGTCCAGATTCTTAATCAACGCTCCGCCACCAGTCAGCACGATCCCCCGATCCGAGATATCGGCTGACAACTCCGGCGGTGTACGCTCCAGCGCCACGCGAATCGCATTCATGATGGTCGCGATCGATTCGCTAAGTGCTTCGCGGATCTCCGAGTCCTCAATGGTGATCGTCTTCGGAACGCCCTCGATCAGATTGCGGCCTTTGATTTCCATGGTGAGGGGCTTGTCCAGCGGAAATGCCGATCCAAGCTCCATCTTCACCTGCTCGGCTGTCCGCTCGCCGATGAGCAGGTTGTACTTTCGCTTCAGATACGTCTGCACGGCATCGTCCATCTGGTTGCCCGCCATCCGCACCGATCGCGAGTACACAATGCCCGCCAAAGAAATTACCGCGATATCCGTCGTGCCGCCGCCGATGTCCACGACCATGTTCCCGCCCGGCTCCGTAATCGGCAGCCCGGCACCGATCGCCGCCACCATCGCCTGCTCCACCAGGTGCACCTCGGAGGCCTTGGCCCGGTACGCCGAGTCCATGACCGCGCGCTTCTCCACCTGCGTAATCTCGCTGGGGACGCCGATCACAATGCGGGGGTGCACCATCATCTTGCGGTTGTGCGCCTTCTGGATGAAGTAGTTCAGCATCTTTTCGGTGTGCTTGAAGTCCGCAATCACACCGTCTTTCATGGGCTTGATGGCAATAATGTTGCCTGGCGTCCGGCCAAGCATCTCCTTGGCCTCCTTGCCCACCGCCTCCACCTCGTTGGTCACGCGATTTACGGCGATAATCGAGGGTTCATTGACGATGATCCCTTTGCCCGCCGCAAATACCAGCGTGTTCGCCGTGCCGAGATCGATCGCCAGATCGCTCGAGAACAGCGAGAAGATCGAGCGCATGTTGCTGACGCGGCCTGTGCGCGTCCCGAAGTTCTTGGAGGACATGAAGCTGATCGTACCCGCCGGAAAAAGGAGTCGGCTCCATTGTACGGCCTTGAAACGTAGGGCTTCGGGCGTCGCGCAATCCCACCTCCGCACCAGCTCAATCCCCAAAGGGACA
>CAXTGN010000272.1:0-6983 GCA_964243455.1 uncultured Acidobacteriaceae bacterium | reverse complement strand
CCACCGGGCCTTCGGGGAAGCGCAGCCCGTCCGCCACCTGGTGCAGGTTCATGCGGGGACCCCCAAGCAGGTGCGCTCATGCCAAGGCTGCGCGGACTGCCGATCGACCATGCGGCAGATGTCCTTGCATCCGCGGGAGCATCCGCGGGCGTGCAACGTGTTGATGTCCAGCGCCAGGCGCAGGCCAGCGGTCATGCGCCTGGCCGCTCGCAAGACGGGATGGCGAGGCCGCCGACGGCCACGAAGCGCGTCACCACCCTGTCGTTGATCTCCCCATCCGGGGCCGCGTGCGTCATGGTGCCGAAGCCCTCTTGCATATCGACCAGCACAATCCGGCAGGGCGCCAACGCCCGCAACCCCGGCGATGGCGCCCGTGCGACGATGGTTATGGGTGGTGGAGCAGCCCGTGACCAGCCCGTCCACCTCCGCCCGCCGCAGCCCAGCGTCGGCCAGGACGTCCGCGGCAGCGCCGCTCATCAGGTCCAGGGTGCCCCGGCCCGCCAGGCACCCGAACGGTGTCAAATCCACGCCCGTGATCCAGCTCAACGCACATCCCCTCCACCATGCCGCCGCCCGCGCCAATGGCAGACCCTAGGAGGCCGGCACGTCAAGCGGCACTTCGTAATGCGCAACGCAAAACGCGGGCTGATCCAGGGCTAACATCTCCGACATAGGGATGCTGCCTGCTCCCTGTCCCTCCGGGAGAGGGCCGGGATGAGGGGGTCTTGCTTGCGAAAGAGCAGCGGGACCACGCCATCAGATCAAAGGATTTCAGCTGTTGGAACGGGTTTACCTGGGCAACCACCATACAGCGGTGGCATGGCAAGGGATCAGCCGGCAAGCGCGTGGTTCTCGATTGCAGGGAGCATGACGCTACTCCTTACCCATCGCGCGGTTGCTGAACCGGGCGTTGCCGAGCCCGGTGCCGATGGTCATCACGCCCCAACGCTCGACGTCCCGCATGAACGGCACTTCGCTCAGCCCCTGCACCACCGCGTCGTTGTGCATCAGCACCGTGGTCTCGTGCCCGTCGATCGTCGGGATGGCGTCGCGGAGCAGTCGGGGCAGGTTGAAGCTCTTGTGCTCCCAGTCGCCCGGAAGGTTGTGCCCACCCTTCTCGATGGAGCCGTCCTCCCGGATCAACCCGGGGCAGCCAAGGCCGATGAACGGAGCAAGCCGCAGCCCACGCTTGTCGGCACGTTTGATCGCCGCCCCGAGCATGCCGGTCATGCGCTCGACCGCCTCGTTCCGGCTCGGCTTGTCGTCGGCGTGCCGCCACAGCTCGGACTTGCAGACCCTGCTGCGGGACAGGTCCGCCGCCTTCGCGTGGTTCAGCTCGACGATGCCGACCCGGATATTCGAGCCGCCGATATCCACAGCCAGGATGCTGTCATGCCCGGAAAAGATCCAGGACGGCGCCAAGTGGATGCAGCCGATCAGGCCGGCCTCGTCCGGGTCGTGCCGGATCGGCTGCAACTCGACGTCGAGACCTGCGGCCTTCAGAAGCCCGGCCGTCCGTCCAATCGCGAGTTCGCCGATGCGGCTTGCACGCAAACCGCCGCCAACGACGATGCGCTGCGTCCCCCGCCACTCCTTCAGGCGCATGATCCGTCGGATCACCACGGTGAATTCCTGGGCGAAGTCCTCGATCGTGCCGAGCACCACGCCGGCCGCCAGCGGATCGCCTTCTAAAAGCAGCCGGTCGAGCTTCTTCTTGCTGACCTCGGTGCTTGCGACCTCGCCGATCGGATCGTCATCGGCTTGGCGCACGCGCTCGCGTCCGTCCTCGAGGATGGCGCGGAAGGCTCGCCCGCTCGCGCGGTCGCCGATGAAGCCGTCCTCGTCGCGCAGCTCGGCGTTGTAGGTGTCGATGTGAACGGCTGTCAGGCGCCCTGCGCCATGGCCGGCAAGGCCAAGGCTTGTTGATGCAGTTTGGGACGCAGTTTGGCTCGGCATAGTTCGATGGGCCTCATGGCGAGAGAGAAGCGATTGGACGATCCGCGTCGTCAACGCGGCGGATTGGTGCGCTGGTCCATGGTGTGCCCGTCCACGTCGAACAGCACCCCGGACGCTTGACGGACGGCCATCAACGCCCCGCGGAGCGCTGCGCAAGCGACCGGCCACCCTTGATCGCCAAGGTGATCTTCGCCGACCCGGGCGTGAGCCCGCTCACGGCAGAACTGGCCGCGATGTGCGGCGTGGCCGCAACCTCGTTCCAGCGCGGGCAGATGAGGAACGCCCGCCCCTGCTTTTTTGCCATCTTTGTACCCCGGGTCGCCAGCGCACTGATCAGCCATGCCGGCTGCTGGAGCCATGAAATAGGAGCCTGACGAGTTACTGCCAAGTGTGCCTGATGCAAACCGGCAAGTAGTCGCTGCACTTATGCCATGCTTACTGCACAGGCATGAAATGCATATGGCTTATATATACCATAGGGAGCACTCCTAGGCGAATTCTGTCAGCATGAAACGCGAAGCCTAACCGTCGGGTTCATGCGGCATATGGACGCGGGCGCGACCCTACATGGCCCGCTTAATGGTCTTGATGCATGTCCCTCCTACCTGCTCATCCAACTCCGGAACGACAGCACAGGAAGTGCGGGACAACCCAAAATTCGCCAATGGGGCCACCTGACACCGACAACCTGCTCGGCCCTCGTTTACCCTTTGTGGGGAATGTCGCCGTTGCCTCTGCGATGACACTCAACCTGCTTCGTGTGGCGGGGGTCTCGTCAATATGGGGCGATGACCTGAAACGACGGCAGAGCATCATCGCCGCCTAACAGATATAGGACTTGTATGCGGTTCGAGGCCCTCAAGCCGAGTTTCTCGCCGACTCCTTCGCCGGCCGTATCGGTCCCGCGCCGAAAGTCCGCGGCGTCCGATAAGTCAGCGTCACATGCTGCGAACTCGGGTTGTGCACCTTGGACGCACGCCCAGTCTCGCGCATCTGCTTGTCAGCCCACGCCCAGGTCGGAATCGCGTCTTCCGGCTGTTCCCAATGCACCACGGAAGCCTCGTCACACCAGTCGAGAAGCCGCGGCATTGCCGTCCGGTGAGAGCCGGTCGTCATGTAGCGTCGCATGCTCTCCCGATTGTCCCAGGCCGTCATGGTCCAGAACGCCCAGCGTCGATCGGGCAGCAGCGAACCGCCTCGGAACCCAGGTGCCTTCCTCACCTGCCTGAGCGAACCGAAGGTGTGCAGCACAAAGCCCGGCAGGTAGCGGACCGACCGGAGCCTCAGGCGGGTAACACTGATAAACGACATGCTCAACTCTCTGGTTAGGGCACGACGCACAGACCTACCTTTCCTGATGCTCATACGCCAGGTGCAATCCTCGTCTGGCAGGTGGCGCCCCTCGCACCACGCCGTGCTGGCGGGCCGTCCCGTGCCGCCGCGGCTTCGACGCCGCTGGATGACCGCAGACGCATGTTGACACTATCACTATAACCTCTAATGTGGGCACTGTCAACAAACGGGAAGGCTCCTGACGATGTTCGACCGTGCTCACACGGCCGCCCTCATCACCAGCGCATCGTCCGGCCTTGTCGAAACCTTCATCGAACTGCTCGCCAAGTGCGCGGAATGCAATGGCCTCCCCCGCACGCATCATGACGCAAACGCTGGCCGCCTTTAAAAATGCAAAGCCGTGCTGGTACCCGGTCGTGTCTTCATCCGCCTCCAAGCCTGTGCAACCCACCTGCTCCCCCGTGCCATGATCGCGAAAATCGCCGAAACGGTGTCGCGCAAGGTGATGATGGCAGGTCAAGACAGCGCTCCCCGGTAAAGGGCATGGCATCGGGCGCCATGCAGACGACGCGATGGGTGAACGGCGCAGAAACGTTGACATTTCCAGAACGCGGTCGGCGATGTCGAGCGCACGACAATCATTGGATGCATCCTGTGGATGGGGAAATTGCCTTCTACCAAGATGCCACGGCCGCTTCCGTGTTGCAGCCGCTGCCGCCGGCGGGCGGACGTGCCGGGCAGCGGCGGGTTGCCTTCGACGGCGCGTTCAAGCCTGAGTCCGCGCGGAACAGGATCAATCGACCATGACACAAACTCTTGCGGCCTTGATCGGCAGCATCGCAACAGCCATCGCGCTCTTCTACGGCGGCCTGGCGGTCGAGGCTTACAAGCGCCGGCGCGACCGGATGGGCATGGCACTTGCACTGGCCGGCGCCATCGACGCGATGCTCGGCCTCATCGAGGCGCGCGACATGATCACGGAAATCTCGGAGGCGCTGGGCGAACTGGACGCGGGACGGCCGGTGCAGTTTGGCTCGCTGATCCGCGACAACGCGCCGTTCCAGGCGATCACGCTGTCATATGCAAACCAGCTCGGCAACCTTGGAGGCGACCTGCCATTCCGTGTCGCCCGATTCCTGACCTACAACCAGGGCCTGCTGCATGACCTTGGCTATCTCGGCGAGAACACGGATAAGCCCCAGGTGCAAGCAATGCTGATCCGCCGCATGCACCCGCTATGGGAAAAGACGCACGTATTGGGGACAACGTTGATCGAAGACCTCCGTGAGGCTGCCGGCATCCGACGCCCGGCTTTACGTCGGACTTAACATTTGAAGATGATGTTCGGCAGATGTCGTCGAATTCGAAAGACCTGATTGCCATCAAGAACGGACCGGGTTGATGCGCGAGGTGGTCCATGGCGACCAGCGGCAGTTCGCCCGCATGCGGGGCCGCAGACCCGGCGCGGTCGCCATGGTGGTGAACGCCTCGACGTGACGGCCTTCGCGGGTCAACCCCCGCGTGGTGCAGGGATCAGGGATCCTGCCTCTCGCATCGTCCAGGGTTCAGGCGATGGGGATGCAGCTCGCGCGTCACACCTCGGGCATGCCGTTGATCGCATGGACGGCAACGGCCGCCTCGGCTGCCCGGCGCTCGTCCGAGTGCGCACGCAACGCGCCGCCGACCGCCTGTTCCCATCTGCCCCTGCAACACCACCTCGCCGCAAACCGCACAAAGCCAGTCGAAACGCCTCGACCAGCCAACAATGCCCCGATTGGAGCACCATACCATGCCGCGGCGACGGCCAAAGTCGAGATGAGGCGCCACCCTGGAAACCTCCATCACTCGACCGCCATCTGCATCAGCACGCGCTCGAACGGCCCGACGGAAATGCGGAGGTCACCTCTGAAGGGATTGCTCAGGGCCACGATCACCAGCAGCACCAACGCACCAGATAGGGCCAGTAGAGAAGACATCGCCAGATGCATAAGCAGGTTTCGCGCGCCAAGCAGCGAGGCGAAGCCGACGCTAATTCCGCCACCGGCGATCAGCACAAGCCACAGGATGGATGGAATGGACGTGCGGGCCGCAAATAGACGCTCCCGCCGGGCAGTGCCCAGATCGGTGAGATCCTTCAGCAGCAGGGTGTGCAGGTCGCCATCGGCGATGTTGTCGGGGCGCAGATGCAGGGCGGTCCGCGTCAAGTGCTGCAGGTTCGCTTCCTGCTCGGCGACAGGCGTGCCGTGTGACTGCGCTGGCCATTCCGACGTGACGACAGATTGCGTATAGGCGATGATATCGTGGCGCATGCCCACCATTTCCGGCCCGGTCAGGCCCACGGTTAATTGGTACACGTTCTGCACCAACGATGCCTCGGCATCGACAACGGCTTGCGCCCTATTGAAGCCTTCCCACGCAAGCATCGCAACGAAGGCGAGCAGCACGGCGTAGGTGGTGCCGACGACATTGAACATCGCGGATGCAACGACGTTATGCTCTTCCCGCAGGCGTTGCGGGATGGACCCACGGGCTGTCAGCTCGATGACGATGGCGCCGAGCACGGCACCGCCCGTCAGCAACAGGCCCGTTAGCCAGAGTGGCAGGCTGGCTATCTCTTGGGGATTCATCAACATGGTGCACCGTAGCCGAAGCTTCGTGGAGGAGGGTGAGCCGCGCCGGCTTCGCCGGAGGCGTGCTGGCTTGAGCGCCATGCGGCGTTGGTTACTTCTTCCAGCATGGCGCAATGGTTACAGCGATTCTAACCGCCCCACTTGCCACAGGCTCACATGGCGCTCTGGGCTGCGATGCCGGGGCGGTTTCAGGTTGATCAGGGTCTGCATAAGGGCCTGCCAAGTGGGGAGACGGGCTAGGCGGTAATCCTCCTGGTGCGCTTGAAGCAGCACTCGCGTGGCAGTCCTGGCGTCGGTCCAGAGCCGTTCGAGGCCGTCGCAGACGGTGTGGATGGCCAAAGGCGAGCAGGTTCATGGCGGCCGCCTGGTGGGCAGCCTGCTCGCGGTGACGGTGGCGTTCGGCGTCGGTCTGGCCCTAGTGCTTGCCCGGCTGGGGGTCGTCCAGCGACCGCCAGGCCGCCGTGCCGGAGCCGTCCGGACAGGCGGACTAGGTAGTTTCCGATGCTTTCCGGGCGGGCTGCTGCTGCCCAGCTTACAGGGCGCGTTCAATAGGGTGTCCATCCACCGCCTGCGGGCGTCTCGGCAAGGTGGATCACGATCGCTGGTTAAGCTGCAAACTGCCTTGCACCGCCAGATCTTGAAGGGATTTCAACATGCGTCATGCACTTTTGCTTGCTGCTCCAGTCCTTCTTCTCACGATGGCGGGGCCAGCCTTCTCCCAGGGAGCGCAGTTCCCGAACGCAGGGAACGACACCGAGCCGACCTCGATCGGCGGCGCACCAACACACATGCGCCGAACGTTTCACGTCTGGCCTTTCCACCACCGGGCGTCGTACCATCGCCGGGCTTCGCACCACCGTCCGACGTTGGACCAGCAGGCCAGCTAAGGACGGGTGGCTGCCATCACCGGCCTGGACATGACCACGGCTCTCGTCCCGAGCGATGGCCCGCGCATTCCGGGCGCCGCGACCGCGGCGTCTGGGGCAGCGGGCCGATCAGGACCGAGGGTTGTGTTCTGACCGGCCAAGGCGTCGGGCGGGCCGTGCGGCCTACCAGTCGTAGCCGCGCCAGCCGTAGTGGCCGTGCAGGCGCTGTTCGTAGGCG
>CAXTGN010000271.1:0-6998 GCA_964243455.1 uncultured Acidobacteriaceae bacterium | reverse complement strand
CCCCGAGCCAAAGCGCCCCAGAAAGACCGAACCCGAAGAAGCCTCCCAATCCCCCTTCTCCGTAGCCATAGGCCACGTCTATACCGGTCCCTTCGACCTGCTGCTCGACCTCATCCGCAAGCAGAACCTCGACATCTACGACATCCCCATGGCGCGCATCACGGCACAGTTCCTCGAGTACACACGCCACCTCCAGGCCAGGGACGTCGACGCCGCCGGAGACTTCGTCTACACAGCGTCCCTGCTGATCCACGTCAAAAGCCGCATGCTCCTACCGCGCGAGCCGACCGAACCACAAAGCTCACTCGACGTCGAAGATCCACGCCGCGAACTGGTGGAACGCCTACTTGAACACGAACGCTTCAAGGCCGCCGCGCAGATGCTGCAGCAAAAGCAGCAGATCGAAGCCGCCACCTGGACCCAACCCGGCCTGAAGCGCTTCCTCAACGATGAAGGCGAGACCACCGTCGACGGCGAACGAGAGATCGCGGCCGACACCACCGACCTCATCCGCGTCTTCCGCGAAGTCATGGATCGCCTCCGCGAACGTCCAGTCCACCGCATCGACGAAGACGCCGTCACCGTCGCGCAAATGCTCGATTACGTAAAGCGTCGCATGCTCCTCGAAGACAAGCCCATCAGCCTCCGCCGCTTACTCAGAAACACAAAGTCCGAGCGAGCCCTGATTTGCACCTTTCTCGCCATGCTCGAGCTCGTCCGCCTGCAGGCAGTGCTGCTACGCCAGCCAGAGAACTTCGGCGACATCCTGCTCAAGAAAACCAACAACTTCGACGACATCATGAACGACAACAGCCAGATCCGCGACGACTGGGACTAAGCATCCCCCAAACCCCCGCTTGTCACCTTTGGCTTGTCATTCAGTAGAAAAGCGAAGGAATCCGCTGTTTGCCCGCGCCACCAGCAGCCCGAGAGCCCAAGCCAGATCCCTCCCTACGGGATGACAAATCGAGGGGCAGCAACACACCACCAAAACTGCCTTCATCCTGAGCGCAGCGAAGGACCTCGGTAGTCTGCCCGTCGTGGCACCAAACCCTAAGCAGGGCAACAATGCACTTACCGCGTTCAGTCACCACAAGTCACACCTCCCCTTCGGAGACACATGCTCCCCAAACTCATCCGCCTCCTCGCGCTCTGCCTCACATTCACCCCGATCCTTCTCGCCCAGAACACAAACCCTTGGCCGATCCGCGCGGTGGTCGTCACCACCTTCGAGATCGGCGCCGACACCGGCGACATTCCCGGCGAATTCCAACTCTGGGTAGAACGCGAGCACCTCGATGAGATCGTCCCCTTCCCCGGCGGCGTTCACCCGCTCCGCACCAATAAAGACCACACAATCCTCGGCATGGTCAGCGGCACCACGCTGGTCAACGCCACAGCCAGCATGATGGCCCTCGGCCTCGACCTTCGCTTCGACCTGACCCACGCCTACATCCTCATCAACGGCATCGCCGGCGTCGATCCCGCGGACGCCTCCATCGGCTCCGCCGCCTGGGCGCGCTTCGTGGTCGGCGACGTCACCCGCTACATCGACCCACACGATGCCCCGGCTGACTGGCCCTACGGCTTCTTCCCGCTCGGCGCCCACGCGCCCAATCCGGAAGTCGCGCCCGTCCACGCCGTCCAGCGCTCGGATCTTTACCCGCTGGACGCCCACCTGGCCGAATGGGCCTACGCCCAAACCAAAGACCTGAAACTCACGGACGACCCGAAAGTTGCCGCCTTTCGCGCCGAGATGACCGGCTTTCCCAACGCCCAGCGGCCACCCTTCGTCCTCATGGGCGACACCTTCGCCTCCGACGCGTACTGGCACGGCCCCACCTCCACCCGCTACGCCAACGACTGGGTGCGGCTTTGGACCGCGGGCAAGGGCAACTTCGTTATGACCGAGATGGAAGACTCCGGCTTCATGGAAGCCATCAGCCGCCTCGGCGTCATGCACCGCGTCGACCCCGACCGTGTGATGGTCCTGCGCACCGGCAGCAACTTCTCCGAGCCCCGCCCCGGGCACACCTCCGTGGAGAGCGTCACGGCGCCCTACATCGGAACCCGGGTGGCCGTGGAGTCCGCCTGGCTGTGCGGCAGCACCGTCCTCCACTCGTTACTGACCCACTGGGACACGGCCTACGCGCACGTCCCGGGCGATTGAAACAGGTCGCATCGGACTATGTGCTGGAATGCGAAATTCCCGCGTAAGAACACACCTTTTGCATCATTTTTGCGAATTCCGTTGCAGAAGGCGCAAACTACGCGCAAAAGGCGGTTAAGAACGTCGCTTATGCACTCGAAAACGCCCTTTAACGTCGCCCGTCGCTACCCACCGAGCGTTCGGCAGACCTCCAGCAGCTGGGGGCCCGGCTGCCCGGTGGATGGTTTCATCGACTCCGCCGCCGCCCAGCAGCGAGCAGTTTGCGGCGTTCATGATTGCATCCACCGCGCGGCGCGTGATGTCGCCCTGTACGACCTCCAGGTGAGCCATATCCCCCTTTTGTGGCACCGGGTTGCCTCGGTCCCGGTGCACGCCGGTCCCGCCGAGGCGCAATCTTCATCGGGCATTCATTCTGACAAAGTTGCCGGAGGTCTAGCCTGAGAGCAACCGCTGCGCATCCTAATCAGCTGCACGAGCCTCCCTTCATGGCCACATCCGCAACCGACCCCTCCGTTCTTGCCGCCTCCGGGCAAGGCTCCGTTCTCGATCAAAAGCTGTCGCAAAATCCAGCCGGCAAATGGGGCGTAATCGCCTTTGTGGCGATGCTTGTGGGCGGCGTGATCTACATTGCCACACGCCTGACCAAAGATCTTTCAGTCGTTCACAACGCCACGGTGTTTCCGTACATTCTGCTGGGGACGGCGCTGCTGATCGCACTTGGCTTTGAATTCGTCAACGGTTTCCACGACACCGCAAACGCCGTGGCTACAGTCATCTACACCCATTCGCTAGAGCCGCACCTGGCCGTTGCGTGGTCAGGCATCTGGAACTTTATCGGCGTGCTCACCAGCTCGGGTACCGTGGCCTATGCCATTGTCGCGCTGCTGCCAGTGGAGTTGATTCTGAAGGTCAGCTCCGGCTCGGGCTTTTCGATGGTTTTCGCGCTTCTGATCGCGGCGATCCTTTGGAATCTGGGCACCTGGTACAAGGGCCTGCCCGCCTCCAGTTCGCACACCATGATCGGCTCGGTGCTGGGTGTCGGCCTGGCCAATCAGCTCCTGCACGCGCACACGGGTACCAGCGGCGTTGATTGGGAGCAGGTCACCAAGGTCTTCAAGGCGCTGGTCTTCTCACCACTGTTCGGCTTCTTCGGCGCACTGCTCCTGTTTTTCGTGTTCAAGCACCTGCTCAAGGACCCGCGACTCTACAAAGCGCCGGAAGGTACCGAGGCGCCGCCCTTCTACATCCGCGCGCTGCTGGTGCTTACCTGCACGGGCGTCAGCTTCGCCCATGGGTCCAACGACGGCCAGAAGGGCATGGGCCTCATCATGCTCATCCTGGTCGGTACGGTACCGACGGCCTATGCCCTGAACCACACGGTGGATCGTGGATCGGTGGCGACCTTCGCAGCGGTGTCGACCCAGGTCGCAGGCACGTTGCAGAAGTATGAGCAGGGTGCGCCCGCGCTCGGCGACCCAGGTCCGGAGCTGGAGCAGTTCATCTCCGACCACAAGTACCAGCCGCAGACCACAGCCGCCCTCGAGCAAATGGTAAACAACATTCGCAATGAGGCAATCGGCTATGGTTCGCTGGGCAGTGTGCCACCGGAGATGCAGGCCAACGTCCGCAACCAGATGTACCTCGTCAGCGAAACATTCCGGCTGATCCCGAAGTTCGGCCCCAGGATCGCACCCGCGGATACCAAGATCATTGCAAACTACAAGGGTTTCCTCGACAAATCGACCAAGTTCATTCCGACCTGGGTCAAGGTGGCCGTGGCCCTGGCGCTGGGTCTCGGCACAATGATCGGCTGGAAGCGCATCGTCATTACGGTGGGCGAAAAGATCGGCAAGACACACCTTACCTATGCGCAGGGCGCGGCCGCCGAGTTGATGGCGATGTGCACCATCTATGGCTTCGACAAGGTCGGGCTGCCGGTGAGCACAACACACGTGCTGAGTTCGGGCGTAGCCGGCACCATGATGGCCAATGGCAGCGGGTTGCAGATGTCGACAATCCGTAACATCGTGATGGCCTGGATTTTCACCCTGCCTGCGGCGGCGCTGCTGTCGGGGTCGTTGTTCTGGCTTTTCAATACGATTGTGGGCGGACACTAGGGCTGAGGATGGCGCTGCGCGGTGGCTGGGGTGGCGCTGCGCAGTGGCTGAGAACCGCGATGCTCTTTACTTTGTCATCCCGGAGGGATCTGCTTTGCCACCCGTCGCTGCACCATGCTGATGCTAACGCGAAGCGCCATGCGCTAGGCCACCGTGAAGCGCAGACAGCGGATTCCTTTGCTGCGCTGCGGAGTGACAACGATGCGCGTTGCGGAATGACAAGGATTGATGGCGGGGATGGTGTGGCGGGTCTGCGCTGCGGCCGACAGGCGTGTTGTTGGCTGCTTATGATGCGGTGGTGGCTTCGGGCAGAATACCGAGGTCCTTCGCTGCGCTCAGGATGACGGGCGTTTGTTGTCTGTGTTTGTTGGCTGCTTATGAAGCGGTGGTGCTTCGGGCAGAATACCGAGGTCCTTCGCGTTCGCTCAGGGTCAGATGACGAGATTGTTTGATGGCTGGCTGACTGCTTAGAGGTTGTAGAGCAGGCGATCGAACAAAGCGAGGACGGGTGAAAAGATGGCCAGAATGATGGGGCGAAGATGGCGATGACGATGCCGAAGCCGAAGAACATGAAGCCGAACATCAGCCAAAGGCTGTACTTTTCGTAGGTCCGGGCCGCGTTGTAGGGAAGGTAGTAGACCAGGATTTTGCCGCCGTCGAGAAAGGGCAGGGGCACGAGGTTGAACACGCAGAGCAGCAGGTTCACCAGGATGCCGAAGTAGAAGAACAGCAGCAGCGGAAAGATGGGCGGCAGGCCCGGAGGGACGAAGTCCAGCTCGCGCAGGCTGATGGCGTTGGCGACGAGGATGGAGCTTGCGGACTGGGCCGGGTTGGCGTGTTTGACAATCACGAGCGCGACCAGGCACAGGATGGCGGCGCCGAACTGGGCGATCGGACCGGCTAGTGTGGCGGTGATCTCGTCCTTGGGGCGGCGGAAGTTGCGGCTGAGCATGGGCACCGGCTTGCCCCAGCCGAGGACCAGCGGCGAGCGCCAGATGAAGATGAGCGGCCAGAGGGCCATTCCGAAGAAGTCGAAATGTGGGACGGGGTTCAGGGTGAGACGTCCTGAGAGCCGCGCGGAGGCGTCGCCGAGACGGTTGGCCATCCAGGCCTGCGCTGCGTCGTGCAGCGAGATGGAGAGGACCATGACGACCAACTCAAAGACCACGAGGGCCAGGACTAACGGCGTGAACGACATACGTCTTCAGCTTACCGGACGGGCTCCCGAGGGTGGGTCCTTACTCGAGGGCGAAGACGGCGTAGACCGTGGCGGCGGTTTCGATCTCCCGCGCGTTGATGGCTAGCGGCGGCATGGACACGGCAGCGGCCATGGGCCCGTTCACCTTGGCCATTAACGCCGGCGTGCGTAGAAGGGGACTTCCTTCCACCTGGTTGCTGGCGTACAGCAGATCGCCGAGACGCACGCCAAGGCCGTTGGCCATGGCTTTGGCTTGTGTCTGGGCCCGCTGGATGGCTTTCGCGGCGGCTTCGGCCTGGGCGGCGTTGGGGTCGGCGACTTGCCAGTCTGTTTGACCGGACTGGTTGGCACCGGCCTTCACGGCGACGTCGAGCACCTTCGCTGCATCGTCAGCGGCTACGCGCACAGTCCAGCTTTGCCGCAGGTTAAAGGCTCTGGTGTGCTTTTCTTCCTCCGGTAAGGGCAAGGCTGAATTGTTGAAGAACTGTGTTTCGGAGATCTCCTGCGACTCGCTTTGAATGGCGTCCTTTTTGGCGCCGGCCCCGAGCAGTGCGCTCATGATCCCGTTCGACGTCGTCGCTCCGGCTGCGTAGGCGGCATCCTTTGTGGGACCGTACTGCACAAAGCCCACGTGCACGACCGCGATCTCAGCCATGTGCGTCACGCGCTCGGTTGCGGTAATGGCGACGGTGCGGTTGGCCTTGCTTACGACGAGCGAGGGTGTTTCCTGTGCGAAGGCGAGGGGCGCTGCCAGGAGTGCCACTACGCTCACCAGGTTTGTTGTTGAGAACCGCATGTCAGACCTCCTCGCCACGTTTCGCTTTGCCGATCAGTTCCTGGACGGACTGCTTGTGCTTCTCGGGTCCGTGCTTGGCCTTGGTGCGGCGGTCGGGGATGGGCATGCCCGGCGGCGGTGTGCCGAGCCGCTCACGCGCGTTGGCTTTGACGGCCTTGGTTGCGGAGAAGGTGTCGAGTTTTCTTTTCTTCGCCACGGTGGCACCGCCTCTTCTCAAGCGTGACGCTCGGGCTTGCGCCCGGTCAAGCACAATCGGCCCTTTGACGAGGTGCGGCCTCGGATCTGCATCAAACGTCTATAGAGGAAAGGGGGAATCCGTGAACGTCGCCTCAACAGAGTCTGTTCTTCGAGCGCTTTATGGCTACTTCTTTCTTGTGTTTATTGTGCGGATTGTGGGGCGGCGTCCGGGCAAGCAACTTACGCCGTTTGAGTTCATCCTGATCTTCTTTCTGGGCGGCCTGATGCTCACCGCTATTGTTGCGGATGAGGCGTCGATGACCAACGCCTTCTGCCAAATCATCGCGGTGGCCTTTGCGCACTTTTGCCTCGCTGCTTTGCGGAGACATTCGGACCGGGTCGCCATGATCCTGGATGGAACGCCGTTGATCCTGCTGGAAGGCAACAACTGGCGGTCCGGCACGATGCGGAAGATGGGCCTGAAGGATGACGACGTGATGGAAAAGGCTCGCGATCAGGGATTGAAGACCCTGGACGAGA